>NZ_JBDOQR010000090.1:0-13689 GCF_039839315.1 Phaeobacter sp. CAU 1743
CCGGCGATCGAGTGGGGACCACCCCAGCAGTTCCAACTGATATGAAACCCGGGCCAGATGATTCTCAGCTTAAAGTGCCAAAAATCTTCAAATCGACCGCATTCTCACATTTAAGTGCTAAGTGACAAGAGCGCGTATTTCCAGGACACCCATGCCAAGATCGGGCTGCTGCCGGGCTGGGGCCTGTCGCAGCGCCTACCGCGGGTCGTCGGGCCGTCGACGGCGAAGGAAATCTCCCTCACCGCCCGCCGCGTGCCTGCGACAGAGGCTGCTTCGCTTGGTTTTGTCACGCGGGTCGTGCCGGATGACGCGCTGGCCAGTGCCGCGCGCGAGGTGGCCGAGGGGATCGCGCAATGGGACCCGGCCCACATCGCACGGATCAAGGCGCTGATGGACGACGGCTATGCCCTGCCGCTGAGCGACGCGCTGGTGCTGGAAGTTGAGCGCGCCGCCGACCTTAACCGACAGGTCAAGATCGGCGGTCCAGGTCCGGCGTGACGGCAATCGCACCCCGAATCAGCTGACGAATTCGGGGCCGACGTTCGACGTGGCCATACCGGTGCGGTCGGTCCGCCTGCCGTTGAGTGGGTCGAACAGGTGAAGCGCCTCTGCTGGCCAGTCGAGCCACGCCAGCATGTCTTCGCGCAGGGTGGTCGACTTGGGCAAGGTGGCGGCCACGGAGTCGCCCGACGGCATCCGGCAATGGGCCAGCCGCGCGGCGCCGAAATCCTCGATCAGCTCGATCCGGACTTGGACCTTGCCGGTGGCGGGCGAGAGGGAGACATCTTCGGACCGCAGCCCAAGGATCGTGTCGCCGGAGGCCCGGACGCCCGGCAGGTCGATCCTATGATCCTCCGCGCCGGTCAGATGACCAACACCATCGGCGATCCGGACGGGAAACAGCGACATCGCGGGCGAGCCAATGAAGCTGGCGGCGAAGGTCGTAGCGGGGTGGGCGTAGACCTCGGCCGGGGAGCCGATCTGTTCGATCCGGCCGCCGTTCATGACGATCAGCAGATCGGCCATGGTCATCGCCTCGACCTGATCATGGGTGACGAAGACCGAGGTTGCACCAAGCTGACGGTGCAGGCGCTTGATCTCAAGCCGCATCTGTACCCGCAGCTTGGCATCGAGGTTCGAGAGCGGTTCGTCAAACAGAAACACATCCGGCTTGCGCACGATGGCCCGGCCCATGGCGACACGTTGCCGCTGCCCGCCGGAGAGCTGCGCGGGACGGCGGTCCAGAAGCTCGGAGAGGCCGAGGATGCGGGCGGCTTCCTCGATCCGGGTCTGACGCTCGGGCTTGGGCAGGCGGGCGATCTTGAGCGGATAGGCGAGGTTCTCGGCCACGGTCATATGAGGATAGAGCGCGTAGTTCTGAAAGACCATGGCGCAACCCCGGTCCGAGGGTTCGATATCGTTCATCAAGTGATCGCCGATCCGCAGCTCTCCGCCGGTGATCTGCTCCAGCCCCGCGATCATGCGCAGCAGGGTGGACTTGCCGCAGCCCGACGGGCCGACGATAGCGGCGAAACAGCCATCCGGGATCTCGGCGTTCAGGCCATGAACCACCTGTTTGCCGTCATAGGATTTGCGGATGTCGCGGATGCTGACACCGGTCATGCGGTTGCCTCCATGTCGATGATACGGGCGCAAAGGGCGTCGACCGTCGCAGGCGTCAGGCCGATCCGGTCGAGATAGGGGTGGATGCCGCCGTAGGTCGCGTCCAGATGGGCCAGCAGATGCAGCATCGACTGCGGGTCGCTGCCCAGCACGGCGGCGGCAATGGCCGGGTCGGTGCCTTGTTCCAGAACATGTGCCTGAAGGCCGTCGATGATCGGCTCCAGCAACTCGCGCGTCATGGCATAGTCGGTGGCGATGGTCTCGGCATCCACCCCGCCAAGCGCGAGCAGCAGCGCGGCGATCAGCCCGGTGCGGTCCTTGCCGGCGGTGCAGTGGAACATGACCGCGCCATCGGGGGCCTCGGCAATCGCGGTCAGGGTCCGGGCGATGGCGTCGTGCCGCTTGTCGAGCGCCTGGGTGTAGAGCGTGCGCAGCACCTGATCTTCGGGAATGTCGTGGGGGATCCGCAGGCTCTCGAACAGCGGAATCTGAAGGTAGATCACCGCCGGATGGTCAGCAAAGGGGTTGGGGAAGCGTGCGTGTTCCGCCGCGTGCCGCAGGTCGATTACCGTAGTGAGCCCCATGGCGTGCAGCTGGTCCATCGCGGGGCCGTCCAGCCGGTGCAGGCTGTCGGCGCGCAGGATGCTGCGCCAGCGGGTGCTGCCCTGCGTGCCCGGATATCCGCCGAGGTCACGGATGTTATAGGCCCCCGGCACGGAAAGAATTCGGTCGAATTTCATCAGCGCAACCCCGATTTCATAAAGGATTGAATGACCTGCCTTTGCAGGACCACGTAAAAGATCAGGATCGGCAGGCTGGCCATGGTCGAGGCGGCCATCAGCGGACCCCATTGCGTCCCTTCCTGCGTGATGAACATCTGGATGCCGATCTGGACGACCGAATTTTCGGCCGTGCGGGTCAGCAGCAGCGGCCAGAAATATTCGTTCCAGGTCGAGATGAAGATCAGGATCGCAAGCGAGGCGATCATCCCGCGGAGGTTCGGCACGATGATCCCCCACAGAACCCGCCAATGTCCAGCCCCGTCCATGCGCGCGGCCTCGAGCACCTCTTTCGGGAAGGCGCGGATCGACTGGGTCAGCAGCATGATCGCCAGCGCATGGGCGAAATGTGGCAGGACCAGCGCCGTGACCGTGTCCAGAAGGCCAAGCCGGGCGACCAGCAGGTAGTTCGGGATCATCACGACCTGCAACGGGACCAGCCATGTCAGCGCGACCAGCCCGAAGACCACCCAGTCCAGCCGGAACCGGAAGCGTGCGAAGGCATAGGCCGCGAGCACCCCGGTCAGAAGCTGGATCACCGTGACGGAGGCGGAGACGACAACCGTGTTCCACAGCATCGCGCCCATGGGGATCGACTGAAGGGCCTGGGCGTAGTTTTCCAGCGACGGGGCCGTCGGCCAGAGCGTGCCTTCGAAGATGCGGTTGGCGGGCCTCAGGGAGCTGACGATCATCCAGTAGACCGGGAAGACGCAGATGAGCGACAGAAGGATCATGGCCGCATGGCCCGGCAGCATCCGGGTCGCGCCCGCGCGGCGGACAGCCCGGCGGCGCGGGACGGCGAAGGTCGCGGTTTCAGCTGTCATGGAAAGAATAGCGCTCCATCAGACGCAGCAGGAGGAAGGCGAGGGCGCCGAAGCCGAGGAAGAGGATCATCGCGGCGGCGGAACTCCACCCGACGGAGAGGGAGGAAAACCCGAACTCCCACAGCAGGTAGTAGATGTTCGTTGTCGCGCCGAGCGGGCCGCCTTCGGTCAGGACGTGGATATAGGAAAAGCTCCACTGTGCGCCCAGAAGGATTGTCATCATCACGAGGAAGAGGATGGTCGAACTGAGCAGCGGCAGGCGGATGTCGCGGATGATCTGCCAGCGGGTCGCGCCGTCCATCCGCGCGGCCTCGACCAGCGAGGGGTCGATATTGGCATTGGCGGCCGACAGGATAAGGGTCGCGAAGCCGACGAGCTTCCACCCGGTGATGAAGATGATCGTCCAGATGGCGATATCGGGGTCGTTCAGGAACTGGACGGGTTCGAAGCCAAGCGCCGTGATCCCGACATTCACCAGCCCGTGCCCGGGGTCGAGCAGCCAGCGGAAGACAGATGCGGCGACCACGGGGGCGATGATCATCGGCAGGAAGATCAGCGCGCGATAGATGTTGCGGGCGCGGGGCGGCAGATCTTCGGTCCAGATGGCGATGGCCAGCGGCACGAGCACCGAAAAGGGCAGCATCCCCAGCATGTAGATCGCGGTATTGCCAAGCGCCTGCCAGAGCTTGGGCAGGGCGAGGATGTTTTCGTAGTTCTTCCAGCCCACGAAAGTCTTGGGTGCGAAAGGGAGCATGTTCCAGTCGTAGAAGCTGAGCCATGCCGCCTGCACAAGCGGCGCGTAGATCCAGATGACGAAGGTGGCAATCGCCGGGAAGAGGAAGAACCAGGGCAACGAAAGGCGCCCGATCTTCAGGGATCGGCGCGGCTGTGCGCGGGCAGGGGTGTGGATATCGGCGACGGTCATTTCGGCTCCTCGAAGGAACGGGGGCGGATCGGGCCGACCCGGGGGCCGACCCGAAGTTCAGGTCAGCTTCCGGGCATCATGGCCTGGGCTCGGGCTTGCGCGCCTTGCATGATCTCGGCCACGTCGCCGTCGCCAAAGACGGCTTGCTCGGCGGCCTCCATCAGCGTTGCGGCGACTTGGCGATAGCTGGTGCCGGGGTACGACCGCCACGGCTCCATCCGCTCAAGCTGGGCGAGGTTCGGGCGGACCAGCGGGTTCGCATCGACCCAGTCCTTCAGATACTCCGGATCGTCGACGATGGCGGTCCGCAGCGGCAGGTAGCCAATCTTGGAGGTGATGATCGTGTAGCCCCGTTCGGAGGTGAGGAACTTCATCAGCTCCCACGCCGCGCGCTGCTTGACCGGGTCCTGAGAGAACATGACCAGCCCGCTGCCGGAATTGGTCGGCGACGCGGGACGCTCGCCAAAGCCCGGCATCTGCGCGGCGCGCAGTTCATAGTTGCCTTCGGCCTGGCTCAGCAGGTGGTTCTGCAGGCCAGATGAGTTGATGTACATCGCAAGCTTGCCCGCCGCCATGCTTTCCAGCGCCTCCCCGCGAGAGATATTGCCGTAGACGCCCGCATCCTTGAGACCGCGCAGCATGGCGACTGCCTCGATGGTCTCGGGCCGGTCAAAGGTGACGGCCGTGCCCGCATCGTTTATCACGCTGCCGCCGTTGGACAGGATGACGGATTGCAGCAGCCAGTCGTACGGGCCGACCTGCACGCCGATGATGCCGCCGGCAAATCCGTTGGCCTCGGTCTTGTCCTGAATGGTCAGGGCGTAGTCCTTGACCTCTTCCCATGTCTTGGGTGGCTGGTCGGGGTCCAGCCCGGCCTCACGAAAGAGGTCGGCGTTGTAGAATACCATCGGGGTGGAGAAGGTATAAGCCAGTGCATAGGTCTTGTCGCCGACCTTGCCGAGGTCGAGGCCCGAGGGGACCATGCCCTCCACATGCGCATCCCAGTCGGCCTGTGGCACGGCCTGATCAATCGGCACGGCGCCCAGCTGCTGCCCGGCGTAGGCGAGGTCCGAGAAGATCACCTGCGCGACATCCGGTGGACGGCGGGCGGCGATATCGGTCTGGACGCGGGTGCCCATGTCATTGGCGTTCACGCCGACGCCCTCGACCTTGATCATCGGGTTCGCGGCCATGAATTCTTCGATCAGCTGAACGGTCGCGTCGTGACCCTGCCCGGCGGTGGCGAGGTTGTAGTTGTAGAAACTGATCTCGACCGGTTCGATGATCTCGTCGGCCATTTGCGCCCAGACGGGGCCGGTGGCCATGGTGGCAATACCAAGCGCAAGCAGCGCGCGGCGGGATAGGGGGAAGGTCATGGTGTCTCCTGTCGGTTTGTTTGGGTGTGGTCGCGGGCCTGAGGATCAGCCCACGACCTCGGCGGCGGGTTCGGACATCAGGCGGGCGGCGTCTTCATGGCTCATCGCCATTACGGTGCGGCCTTCGGAGGGCTGGGGCAGGAAGTTCACGGTCAGCCCGCTGTCGCGCAGGGTGCAGACCGAGAATCCGGTGCCGTCGGTGGCTTCGATCGCCATGTCGCTGAAGGGCTGCATCCGGGAGTGGTGGCCGTTGCCGACAAAGACCGGGACGCCGTTCCAGATCGACACGCGGTCCTGATGGATATGGCCGCAGAAGAGGCCCAACAGGGGCCGTCCGCTCAGGACCTTGCGGAGCTTTTCGGTATCTTCGGCAGCGAGGCATTCAAAGGCCGGTTCGTCTGCACCCATCATCGGCGGGTGATGCAGGACGACCACCTTTGGCAGGTCCGCGTGACGGTCGAGCGCGGCGGCCAGCCATTCAAGCTGCGCGTCCTCAAGCGTGCCGTGGATCTGATCCGGGGTCGAGCTGTCGAGAACGATGACATGGACCCCCGCGATGACCGCCTCATGATCGTAAGGCGCGTCCAGATCGGCGCTTTCGCCCAGCATCTCGCGCCGGAAATCGGGGCGGCTGTCGTGGTTGCCAAGGGCAAAGAGGGTCGGAATATCGACGTCGTCCCAGATCGCCCGCAGGCGCTGATAGGCGACCGGGTCTTCGTTGTTGGTCAGGTCGCCGCTGACGATGATGAACTCGGGCCGGTCGGGCAGGGCGTCGATCCGGGCAAGCGCGTCCCGCAGGATCGCGGCCGTGTCGGAATAGAGGTGCGGTTCGTCAACATCTGGGTTCGACATGTGCAGGTCGGTGAGGTGAACGAAGGTCTTTGGCATCGCGGGTCTCCTTGGGCATGCCTTTCCTGATCGCGGCCGGTGGCCGCGGCGGGATGGCTGGGTCTGGCTGTTGTCCGGTGAGGCCGGAAAGGTCCGGGACTCACCGCTTGAGTTCGGGTTTTCCATCGACTAGCGTGACTATGTGACAACTGAATGAAGGTTCATTCATGAATTTGGTCAGGGCAGAAAAACCGCGCGGCGACGACAAACGGGCGCGCATTATCAAGGCAGCGGGAGAGCAGTTCGTCCTGTCCGGCCTGCAGGGTCCGATGTCGGAGATCGCCGAACGGGCGCACGTGGCGATCGGATCTCTGTACCTGTATTTCAAGTCGAAAGAAGAGTTGATCAAGGCCGTCTATGCCGATCTGGCCGCCGAGATGACGGCGTTTCTGGTCCGCGAACCCGCCCCGGACGAGCCTCATGAAGAGCGGGTGAAGCGTTACATACGGGACTACCTCGATTTCATCGCGATGGATCCGGATCGGGCGAGCCTGTTCGGTTACTGAAGTGGTCCTATCATTTCGGACAGGTTTGCAGCGTTTCTAAGGTGTATCGGGTTTAGGTTTCATGCTGCTTTTTGCTTTTCCAAGCCTGCCCAATATGCGTCGTCTGGCGTCCGCCGATCAAGCCCGGAATGGGGCCGCTTGGTGTTGTAGAAGGCCATCCAGTCCTTAACGACGCGCCGCGCCTGGAAGCCGTCGGTGATTTCCTCAAGGTAGATGGCCTCTTGTTTCAGGCTTCGCCAGAGGCGCTCGATGAAGATGTTGTCGAGGTAACGGCCGCGCCCATCCATCGAGATGCGCACGCCTGCCTCGGTCAACGTCGCGATCCAGGCTGATCCCGTGAACTGCGACCCTTGATCCGTATTCATGATCTCCGGTGGGCCGTGTTTCGCGATGGCCTCGTTCAGAGCCTCGACACAGAAGTCGGCATGCATCGTGTTCGACAGCCGCCAGCTGAGCACCTTGCGCGTGGCCCAATCCATGATGGCAAGCAGATACAGGAAGCCGTTCTTGACAGGCACGAAGGTGATATCCGCACACCAGACCTGGTTGGGTCGGTCGATCTGCATTTTCCTCAGCAGATACGGATAAACCGGGTGCTGCGGATGCCGCTGGCTGGTTCTGGGGCGCTTGTAGATTGCCTCCAGCCCCATCTTCGCCATCAGTCGGCGCACGCGATGGCGGCCCACGACGGTGCCTTCCCGGCGCAGATAGGCCGCGATCTGGCGTGACCCGAAGAACGGATACTTCGTGAACACGCGGTCAATCTCTTTCATCATCGCCAGCGTCTCGGCATCAACACCGACCGGCGTGTAGTAGAACGCCGACCGGCTCAGGTTCACCAGCTTGCATTGCCGGCTGATGCTCAGTTCGGGATGGTCGCGCTGGACCATCGACCGTTTCTTTGCCGGGCTCACCTCTTGAGCCCTTCCGACAAAAAATCGTTCTCCACCGCCAGCCTCCCGATCTTGGCGTGAAGCTCCTTGACTTCGGCTTCGGTCGGGCCGCTTTGCTTGCCGCCCGAGAATACGTCCGCCATGCCCTCGATGGCCTGCCGCTTCCACGTGCTGACCTGGTTAGGGTGCAGCTGATGCTTCGCCGCGATCTCCTGCACGGTCTTGTCGCCACGCAGCGCTTCCAACGCCACCTTGGCTTTAAACTGGTCTGTAAAGTTCCGGCGCTTCGCCATTCTCGTATCCCTTCAAAGGTTTGGGATACACCTTAGCCGACTGTCCGGATTCCTGGGACCACTTCAGTGGCGCATGGGTCGACAAGTTTGTGTCGCAAAGCAGTGTTTGAGCTACTCCCCATCTCTTGGACAGGATCTGGCGTAATTTAAGCTACTCGTTGCACCTGCTGATCGGGTTGGTTGATATCATTTCTCTGCCAGTAGACCAGCGCCGGAGGCTGGCCGCCCAGGGCTGAATGCGGGCGCTGGTGGTTGTAGAAGGTCATCCATTTCCGGATGGCCTCTTTCGTCTCCGATCCGGTCTCCCAAGCATGCAGGTAGACGCATTCGTATTTCAGGGTGCGCCACAACCTCTCGATGAAGATGTTGTCGAGGAACCGGCCTTTCCCATCCATCGATATCCTCACCCCTGATCGGCGGAGCCGATCCGTCCAGGCAAAGGACGTGAACTGGGATCCTTGATCGGTATTCATGATCTCGGGCGGGCCGAAGTTGTGGATGGCCTCGTTCAACGCGTCGACGCAGAACTGGGCTTCCAACGTGTTCGAGATCCGCCAGGACAGAACCTTGCGGTTGTGCCAGTCCATGATCGCCACGAGGTAGAGGAACCCGCGTCTCATAGGCAGATAGGTGATATCCGAGCACCAGACCTGGTTTGGGCGTTCTACCCGCAGCCCTCTGAGCAGGTGTCACTTAGCACTTAAAGATGATAATCTGATCTTCCTTATTTCAATGACTTAGCTTTGCCCCTAAATGTGAGAATTGGCACTTAAATTAATAATGGAGACTGGACTTTAGCCCTTAATTCGATAATTGTGGCTCCGATTTTGTCGGGTTCTCATTGTGACCGAACCACTTCTATACGAGATAGACGACGCCGTGTGGGCAGAAGCCTGTCGCCGTGCGGCTGCGATCCGCAGATTCCTGGAATCCAGTTCCGGTGAGTCAACAGTGGCCGCTATTGCCGATCTTGCCTCCGAACTGCAGGTCAGCCAAGCGACGACCTACCGTTTGCTGAGGCGGTTTCGGGCGGACGGAACTGTCATGTCGCTCGTTGAGACCAAGCGCGGACGCCCGACGGGCCATCGCGCTTTGGATGCTCGGCGCGAGGAGATCATCGAGAAGGCAATCCGCACGTACTATCTGAAACCGACCCGGCCACCGGTCTCGCAGCTGGTGCGGGACATTGAAACGGATTGCGCTTCGGCAGGATTGAAGTCGCCGCATCGCCGAACGATCGAGCGGCGGCTGGGCGACCTGGACCTGCGCCACCGGGCGCAGCGTCGGGGCGAAACGCGGACCGTAAAAGCAACGACGGCGGTCCCGGGAACACTGAGCACCTCCCGACCCCTCGAGATTGTTCAGATCGATCACACGAAGGCCGACATCTTTGTCGTCGATGAGGAAACCCGCGAACCAATCGGACGACCGTGGCTGACCCTGGCCATGGATGTCTTTAGCCGTATGGTGACGGGCTTCTACTTGACCATGGATGCGCCATCCCGGCTTTCGACGAGCCTATGCCTGCTGCATTCGGTCTATGACAAGACGGCCTGGCTCAAAGCGCGCGAGATCGAAGAGCCCTGGCCCGTGGCCGGCCTTCCCGACCGGGTGCATGTGGACAATGGCGCGGATTTCCGGAGTCGCGCGTTCAAACGTGGCTGCGAGAATGCAGGCATTGCGATCGACTGGCGACCGCCGGGTACGCCGCGCTTCGGCGGACATATCGAGCGTTTGATCGGCACCCAGATGGGACGGCTGCACCTGTTGCCCGGTACGACCTTCAGCAACGCTCAGGACCTCGCGGAGTATGATTCAAGAAAACATGCGGCGCTGACCCTGCGCGAGTTGGAGCGCTATATCGCCCTCGACATTGTCGGGTCCTATCATCAATCCATCCACAGCTCGCTGAGCCGCCCTCCCCTCGCCGTCTGGTGGGACCATGAAGGCGAGATCCCTCTGCGGCTGCCTGAGGATCGATTGCAGTTCTGGGTCTCTTTCCTGCCGGAGCAGGAACGGACCTTGCGTCCAACCGGCATTCACCTGTTCGATCTGCGCTACTGGTCAGCCGCACTCAGCGCCGATGTCGGCCGGACTGAGCGGCGGCTTCTCGTGAAGTATGATCCGCGTGATATGTCGCGTGTGTTCGTGCGGCGGCCCTCAGGCAACTTCGTCGAAGCCCGCTACGCGGACCTGACCCTGGCACCCATTTCCCTGCACGAGGCTTTGACGGCGCGTCGCACCCTGCGTGAGAAAGGGCGGCGTGAAGTCGATAGCCGCGCGGTTGTGAGGACCGCACTCGAACAGCGGAAGTTGGTTGATGAGGCCGTAAACAGAACCGCTGCCGTGCGGCGCGGCAAAGCTCAGCCGAGGCGTGCCGACGACCTCCGGGATACGGGCACGCTCCGTGGTGTCGACTCCAGCAAACCGGTGCCTTTTGTTGAGGACACCGAATGAGCTGGAGCCATAATGACGAACGATCACCCTCATCTTACCGCCGACGCGGCAGCCCTGCTGTCTGAACCCCAGGCGGGACGCATTCGCGCCATCAGGTCCCGCCGTTGGGTTCTCTACCCTCGCGCAAAGCAAGCCCTCGATCGCCTCGAGGCGCTCCTTGATCATCCGAGAGGTTCCCGCATGCCGTCTGTCGCGATCTATGGCGACAGCGGGATGGGCAAGACCATGATCATGCAACGCTTCCGCGATCAGCATCCGCCACATCTTGATCGCCGTACCGGGATTCTGAAGACACCGGTCCTGGCCATGGAAATGGTTAGCCGCCCCGGCGAGCGGCGCTTCTATGGTGAACTGCTTTCCCTCCTCGGCGCACCCCAGGCACCGCGGGCCGATATTGCTCAGATGGAACAGGCGACGCTGCGGATTATGAAGGCAATCGGCACCCAGGTTCTGGTCATCGACGAGGTCCACAACATCCTCGCCGGGACCTATCGAGAGCAACGTATCGTGCTCAACATGCTGCGCTTTCTCAGCAATCGGCTCCAAATCTCACTGGTCTGCTTCGGCGTGAACGACGCCCGGGAAGCCATCGGCGGTGACGTTCAACTTGCGCGACGCTTCGAGCAACTCACCCTGAACCGTTGGGCCGCCAACGAAGACTTCGAGACGCTGATCGCGTCGATCCTGCGCAATACGCCATTGCGGCGACCCTCTGTGCTGACGCCGAAATCCCTGCGGCGCATTCTGCAGATTACGGACGGTATCACGGCGAACATCTTCCAGATGCTGGGCAGTCTTGCGATCGAGGCTATCGAGAGCGGGACCGAACACATCACCGACGGCGCCGTCGAGGCTTGGGTGCCTGCATTTGATGCCGAAGCGGTCTTCGCATGACGGGACCCCTGCCCGTCACCTTGCCACCTCTGCGCGGCGAAGTCCTGTCATCCTGGATCAGTCGCCACGCGGACTTCTATGGCGTCACGCCGTTGACCATGTTGCGCCATGGATTGCCGGATGCGACATCCCTTGAGGCAATCGATTTTTCCCTGACCAACGCCCAAGCGAACCGGATTGCGGGGATGTTCGGTGTCAGCCCGCAACTTGTACGCAGCCTGAGCTTCGCGGGTGCCCCCAAAGCGGCTCACCGGTTCATCGCCAAGAGTCCAATGCAGCGTTGCGGGCGGTGCACTCAAACCGATGTCAGCCCTCCGCCAATTCTTAGAAGCGAATTGCAGGGGTGGCGGATCACTTGCTCGCACTGTGGGGAACCCTACCAGGACAAGACCACCAGTGACGGCGAACGGACGCTTGAGCCATATCGCGCGGCAGCACGTCGCGGTGAGACCTTGTTGAACAACCACGCAGAGCGCCGCGTGGAAACATGGCTGCCACCTCTGGAGATCGCGCGGCTTCTGCTCATGCGCCGCATCCCCTGGCCGCCCCCGCGTGACGGCGATCTCTGGCGCTACCGGCTCCTCGGCGCCATCGTCCCCGATTTCGATGCCATACTGGCCAGGGAGACTTCGTTTCCACATTCGCCAAAACACCCCATCCTGCCACTCTGCATCCGACCCGCGCTCCTGGCAGGCGTGGCGATCATTGACCGCGCAGGGCCACCGATGCTGAAGATGCTGCACGGGCACATGATGGGCGAGAACAGAAAGCGCTTTGTCATGGCGACAGACCATTTGGTAAGCCCGGCGATCGAGTGGGGACCACCCCAGCAGTTCCAACTGATATGAAACCCGGGCCAGATGATTCTCAGCTTAAAGTGCCAAAAATCTTCAAATCGACCGCATTCTCACATTTAAGTGCTAAGTGACATGGCCTATTTCACCCTCACCCACCCAACAGCTCCTCGATGAAGTCCTCCTGCCGGTCGAACGCCGCCTCCCATTCCTTCGGCACGGCGGCTTCCCGCTCGAGCGTCTCCGGCTCTAGTTGCCCGCGCCCAGCCTCCATCGTCTTCAAGCTCATCGCGCGCGTTTCGCGGCGCTGCGAGCGATCCCGGACTGGCGCGCGTTCGGCCGGTTTCGCCTGCTCGTCTGCGCCGATCTCGTCACCACCATCGCCGCCCCAAGGTCCCACGCCTTGCACGCTCGGCGGATAGGGGAACGGCTTGCCCTCCTGGCGGGTAAACATCTCCTTGAAGAAGGGATCGTCGTAATACTTGATCCGGCTCGCCTTGATCGGATGCTGAGGTGAGGCGAGGATAATGACCTCGTCGGGGTCCATCAGGCGCGCTTCGGTCTCGGAAAGCAGCGGCCGCTCTTCCAGACGCGCCGAGGTCGAGGTCGCGCCAAGGAAACCCTTGTTGCGGCCATACATCCGGGTCACCGCCTCGCGGGTGGTGCTGCCGACGGCTGCGGATACCTCCTTAACCGTCCGCTGATCGCGAGGCGTGATGTAAAGCTTGAGCCCCGCCCCGTTCTCCAGACTTTCGCGACCTTCAGGCCCATAGATTCGGTCGAGCGAGGCCAGCGACTGCGCGATCATCGCGACGCGGCCGCCATAGCTCGCCAACGAATGGATGGCGCGTTCGAGATAGGGCATCGCCCCCATCTGCTGGAACTCGTCGATCATCATCATGACGGGCCAAGGCTCATCCGGGCCCGGTTCGTTCAGGCGGATCGAGGCGATGAGGTCGGCGAACATCAGGCGCAGGAGCGGCGCCAATGTCGCGATGTGATCCTCGGAGACGGCGATATAAAGCGACTGCGGGGTCTTGCGGAAGGTCGAGAAATTGAAGTCACTCGCCTCGGTGGCCGAGCGCACCGCCGGGTTGTCCCACTGCTTGAGACCGGCAGTCATCAGCGCCTGGATGTTCGAGGTCAGCAGCCGCGACGAGGCCGAGGCCGCGTTGGTCCAGAGCTCGCGCAGAATGTCTTCTTCGGCCTCGTCGGCATAGGTCTTGTATTGCGCGTTCTTGTACTCGCCGCCGGCGACGATCTTGTTGACCTCGCCAAGGTTCGGCGTGCCGCGCTGGATCGCCAGCAGACAGGCCGCGACAAAGATCGACTTGCCGGCCTCGGAGAAGGTGTCGAGCGTCTTGTTGTCCTTGTCGAGGAAGAGGTCGGCCAGGATCGAGACCTCGGTGAACCGCTGCGCGAATGTCGGGGCTTTGG
>NZ_JBDOQR010000091.1:0-13657 GCF_039839315.1 Phaeobacter sp. CAU 1743
CAAAACGGGCTCGAATATCGGCAGAAAGCGGGTTGGGCATGATCTGATCCTCCTGAACAGGATGAATCAGAAAAATAGCCCGCTGTGAATCCCCTTTGATTCAATGAAAGCTGGAACCGCTTTAAAATGCGTCGCAGCCCGACAAACAGAGATGAGATTGCGTCACACCGTCGCCCAAAAGTGAACACAGCGCTTCTGCAAATGAAGAAAAATAAGGGCGGCGGACCTTATGATACGATCCTGCCCCCAGCCGGAATCGACCCCGTTCTTGCCTCAGTCGCAAGAAGACATGCGTGCCTACGCCGATCTGATCAGAAGCGATTTCGAGACCTACATTGCCGATGTGCAGGACTACTTCCGTTGTCTCGACGCCGAGCGCGCTCGCGCCTTTGTTGAGGCGAGGGAGGTCAGTGATGACTACGCCAGGTTCCTGAATGCTCTCGAGTAAGCGACTACGGGTTTGTGCCGCCAGTAGAAATCAACCGTTAGACCAACGCTCCGTCAGTCTCCAACGCAATGATG
Source organism: Phaeobacter sp. CAU 1743 (assembly GCF_039839315.1). NCBI lineage: Bacteria > Pseudomonadati > Pseudomonadota > Alphaproteobacteria > Rhodobacterales > Roseobacteraceae > Phaeobacter > Phaeobacter sp. CAU 1743. Next base: position 523 of record NZ_JBDOQR010000091.1, read on the forward strand.
TTTTTCAAGCGGGCGATCATGTCGTCACCAACTGCGACATCCACGCTCGCCGTCTCGATGATCGTCTCCTGACCTGATATCCGAAACTGGGCCTGAAGACCTTCCGATCCTGAAAGATCTTGGTGATGCGGATAGAGCAGCGTCAGTCGCGGGGCTTTGTACAGGTGCGCATAGGCCATCATCTGATAGACGTCGCCTTGGGACACTCCTTGTTTTCGATCATCAATACGGGAGGAAATCCGCTTCCACTTCGTGTCGATCACATGGACAACCTGCCCCGCACGCCAGATCAGGATATCGGGTTTCGTCTGGAACACAGCGCGGTCATCATCGAGCGATGTCAGGCAGAATAGTCTCCCGCCTTGTAGAGAGACCCGATACTCCGTGCGTGCCAAAGCGCGTGTGATCAATCGGCCGACATATTCCTCAAAAAGTGCGTTCATCTCAAAGAGAAGTGCAGTCCCCCGCCCCACCCCGGCACTCGTCGTTTGGTACCGATTACGCAGAAAAAGTTGCGCCATCCCGAACAATTCCTGCCACGCCCGGTTTGTCCGGTCGATGATGACCTCATTCCATTTCAGCGCAGGAACAGCGACTTCGGATATATCGGCGTAGACGAAAGCCAGTTCGCGCAAACGCTGTTGATTGGCGGGACTGCGCGACATTCTGGAAAGATGTGCGACCGTTGCTTTCATGATGCGGTTCAGAGCGATGTCTTCTGACAGCTCATCAAATTTGCAAGCGAGCCGTGAGGGGTTCGCTGCGTGACGAGTAAATTGACGAGGCAGATTGAGCGTCCCGCGCAACGCTGCAAGGTCATCCTCTTGGACAATATATCGCCGCGGCATGCCGCGACGAACGGCATCGGTCAGCTTGCTGCAGAAAATGCGGATGAGAATTTCCAGAAGCGTTTCGCGCTGCCAGTCAAGCTCTGTGATCTGGCCTGTCTCGATTTTTAGGTCCAGTGCGACTGCGAGCATGTGAACAAGACGCTTGCGAATGGCAGCATTCTTTCTTGCTTCGCCTCCTTGCCCTTCGACATCGATCTTGGGAAGAATTTCAAGGCTGCAGCCATCGGTTGCCAGGACCCCGACAACGCCACGCGCCCGCAGTTCATGGCGCCGATCCTCAAGCACTCCGCCTCCACCCCTTCCTGCAAAGGTCGATGCTCTGGCGAGCGCCGCGAGACGCTCGGCAAAATGCTCGGGAATGCAGCCGTCCCCTTCGCCGTGGGGCAACGTTTCCCATTCGCGCAGGGTGAAGGCCGGCATCAGGCCGCAAACTCCGAGAAGTCGAATTTGTCTTTGACCGTCCACCGCAGTTTTTCGCTAGAAAAGTCGTCTTCAGTCATGCCTCCGGGTACCGCAATTTGTTTGGCATCGAGGAAGCGGGCGGGACCGTGAGTAGAGTCGCCAAGAACAGCTGCGACCTTGGACCAGTCCTCATAGAAATACTCAGCCAGAAGCGGGATCACCTTGTCTCGCATGACGCTCTCAATATCCGCCCGCGTCTGGCAGCCTGTGAAGTACGCGTGCCCGATTTGATGCTCCCGGTCGAACAGATACTCGATTCGCTCGTTGATCGTAGACAGTAGCTTTTGCAGATCGACCCCATCAACGTTGTCCGACAAAACTGAAGGGTCGGGCATCAGTTCCTTGAAAGAAAACCGGCGGCGTAGTGCTGTGTCCAACAGCGCGATGGAGCGATCGGCCGTGTTCATCGTACCGATGACATGGAGGTTCTGAGGCACGCCAAAGGACTTCTTGGAATAGGGAAGCGTGAGGCGGATCTCGTTGTCCGTCCCGAGCCGCTTGTCGGGCTCGAGAAGCGTGATCAACTCGCCGAAGACCTTCGAGATGTTTGCCCGGTTGATCTCGTCGATTATGAGGACATGCGGTCTTGCCTCCCGATGGATCGGTTCGCCGCCGCTATTCATGTAGCTTTCGATGGCAACAGTATCGAGGCGGGCCAGATCGAGGGCATAGATCGACTTCATGGTGAAATTGCTATCGTAGATCTCGGAGGCAGGAACCCCATCTCTGTCGACCCAGAGCCATCGCACGGACCGCCTGTGGCAGTATTTCCGGTTGTCCCGCTGCCGGTATTGGTACTCCCCCGTGATTTCGCCGATGGCCCGGAACAGTCGGTTGCCCTTGGTGACAACGATGATGTCTCCCACGTCCAACTGATTGCGGAAAACGTCCACTTGGCTCACTTGGCCCGACTGGAGAGTAACCTCGCCTTCGCGCTCGCCATGGGTACGACAAGCCTCCAGTATCTCCTCGACATCGGAAAACCTGTCGTCGGAGAAGTCGATGTCCTCCCAGCCGAGGAGCGTGTGCCCCTCGGAGATGGCTTCCTCGAACAGGTAGTCCTCCGCGGCCACGTTGGCGCGCGCGATCGACATCTTGAAGACCTGCCGCCCGTCGAGGGAAACGACGTTCTCTCGCGGTACTGTCGGCACGCCCTTCTCCGCACGCTCCGAGATGCGCCTGAATATGCCGGGTGCGGGCTCCAGCCGGAACCCGGTACCCGCCGAGCTGTCCTCGGACTGATCCGTAGTCGGTCGCAGTCCCTCGATGAACTCCTCGTAGGACATAGACTGGTGGAAAGTCACGAATTCGATGCGCCCCTCGCTCACGAGGCTGCGGTACGTGCTCATGAGCTCTGCTCGGCCATCTTGTCCATTTAGTGCAGCAGTAGCCTCGTCACCCAAGCACAGCCGGACGGCCTCCCATGCCGTCTGATACGTCTTGCCCGTGCCCGGCGGGCCATAGAGGATCAAGTTTACGGCGGATGGCGAGGGCGCTTTTTTTGTGTCGGTCACGGTGTCCGCCTCCGGTTGGGAATTTAGCGTATAGGTGAAAACGGTCGAACTGCTTGGATTTGGTTCGGTGCTCGTGGGCGGTGGTACTTGCGCAAGTTTCTGGAATTTTTCACCGCCAAGTGCCTGGCAGATGTTCGGGAACGCGTCTTTCAACCCGATTGCCGCAGAAAGGTCTCCTGCGCGGATGGAGACCTCCCTGGCCGACTTTTCCCGGGCAGGTTCGATGAAATAGTTCAGGGCGCAGAGCCTGATCCGGTCGGCACCTTCCATCAGGTGTTCGTACCGCTCAGGGCGCTCGGTGGGCTGATCGTTTTGGTCGACTATAATGTAACCGGCGTTGTGAAGACGCGCAGCAGCATCCGCCTTCTGTCCCCAGCCACCGTTTAGTTCTGTCTTGCCGAGAATGAAGCCAATTAGCGGTTTGGTCGGATAAACGCGGTTTCCGCGCTCACGCGATGACCGGACCCAATAGTCGCGTGGCTCACCGAAGGCACCAAAGATATCGCTATGAGCTCCGTTCGCACGGTAGCTGTCGTATGCGTCCATCGCGGCTTCAATCTGGGCTCGATCGAGTGCGTGGCCTTTTGCGCCTTCCTCCATCGCATAGTTATGGACGACCCAAAGCGCACTTTGAACGTCGATCATATCTCGAGGTGCGAGGCCGCGCTCTTCGAATGCGTGACGTACTGCCTTCATAAAGCGCATCTCATCCGCGTAGGTCTCGGCAAGCGTTGAATGCTTCGGGAATGGTGTTCCTACTGCTTCGCGCCATAGTTCCTGCCGAACCGTATGCCGGATGTAGACTGCCTGATCTGGCCATAGATGAAAGAAAATGAACTCACCGATCTGCCTCGCCGCGTCTTCCGTGCCTTTCGGCACGGCCTCTTTCCAAATGCCTGCGAAGATGTCGAGCGCCGCCGCATGTTCTTCCGGTGATCTAAGTGCAGCACGTACAAGCGACGCAACGGCGGGATCGAGAAGCCCGTGATCAGCGTTGCTCTTTGGGCTTAGAGGTTCGCTCGTGCGCCAATCCAAAAGGTTGTTAGAGACAGTCGCGGCGGTGAAAACGGCTTCTGTAATCGAGCTGTCATCGCCTGCGCTTTCCAGGGCCGGGCGCAGCTTGTTGATCGTTGCCAGTTTGTAGTTTCGTTCTGCTTCATCAAAATCTGGATCCGGGCGATCGAAGCGATCGAGGCTTGGAAAGAAGTGTTGCAGACGCTCTATCCAGCGCTTCACGGCAGTCGGGTCGAGCTGAAAGTCTCCCGCAAAGCCAAGAGCGGTCAGAGCTGCGCGCGCCCTATCGGGATCGAGGTCACCAAGCTTCCAAGCGTCTATGTCTTGAAAACCTTTCGACTTGAGCCCGCTGTGGCGACCTTCACTGTCGCTTCCGGACGGCGGCTTCCTGCTGGGTTCCAGGCCGGCATCGCGCAGCGCAGGCACATGACTCTCGTGAAACCAGAGGTTTGGGCGATCGTTCGTATACTCGAGACAGAGCGGCCGACCCTGCGGATCGATCAGTGGGCCAAGATAGAGGCTTGCATCGTAATCCGGGTTTGGCCGCAGTTTCGAGTTCCGAATGACTTCAAACACTGCACGGCGATTAGCCGAGGGCTTTCGCTTTGTTTCAAGTTCGGAGATGCGGTTTGTGAAACTGCTCCAGTCCATTTTCCCTATCTCGTTGATTCTGGTTGATAGCTTTTCAGCGCGCATAGCGTGTTGATCAGCTGCATTTGTTCCACGGTATCGCACTTGGCCTCGCGCAAGCGCGGTGAGCCGAAGACCAAGGCCAAGCCCTTGGCACGCGACACCGCCACATTGATACGGTTGAGCGAAAACAGAAACTCCATGCCTCGTGATGTCTCTTCGGCAGAAGATGCCGTCATTGAGACAAGGCATACAGGTGCTTCCTGCCCCTGAAACTTGTCGACCGTCCCGACCCGAATGCCATCGGGAAGTGCATCTTGGAAGGCATTCACCTGAGCGTTGTAGGGGGCCACAACGATGATGTCAGACCGGCGCATGGGTCGCTCAGTGCCGTCTTTTTCAGTCCAGGTGCCCGTCAGAAGGTCGTCAATCGTCTCCTGAATTGCGGCAACCTCTTCGGAAGCGATCTGCGCATTGCCTTCATGGTTCACGGGCACCCAAAAGGCACCCGCAGCTGGGAAACTGGTTCCCGATACGCCTTGGCGGACCGTATCTGCGTGACTGATCAAACGACCTTCGTAGACCTGATCGGAGATGAAACGGCAGACGTCGGGATGCATCCGGCGCGTGACGGGAAGGAAAATCCCTCTGTCAGGCGGAATTGTTGCGTGATCGCCCAGCATCCAGTCCAGGCAGGAAAGATTTGCGGGTTCAGGGTGTGCCCCTTGGATCACTTGCGGAAGCTGTCTCGGATCGCCAACCAGCACGATGTTTTTTGCAGACCGCCCCATGGCAGCCATGTTGGCCAAGCCAACCTGCCCCGCCTCATCAACGAACAGCCAGTCGTATGCCTGCACATTCTCTTCCCGCGCAAAAAAGAAAGCAGTTCCGCCCACGACATGACCGCCACTTGCGGCTTCGGCGTTATCTGTAGTGCGTTGAATTGGACAATCGTCTGGGTAGCCATCGTCGGACCCGGAAACCTTGTGAATCAGATCCAGCGTGATCGGCAGATCTTCGTCTTCAAGCGCACCTAGGCACCCCATCAATACGTTGCGGATGGCCTCGTGGCTGTTCGATGTGACACCAACGCGCGCGCCTTTTCGGACAAGAGACAGGATCGCGCGGGCAGTGACGAACGTTTTGCCCGTGCCCGGGGGGCCCTGAATAGGCAAAACCGTTTGATCCATCGCGCCGACGGCATCAATCGTGCCTATGACTGGGTCCTCAACCGGCGACAGCGCCCCAGTAGTCAGCCGCGGCGCCGCTCTGCATAGAAGATCATCCACGGCCCGGTAGGACTTGACCGTGCATTGATCGGCGATGACGTCCTGCAGAGCCGCTGCGATGACCTTGGTATCAAGCGGCCAATCGGGGTGGAGAGAGAGGCGATCCTCCAAAAGGTGGCCTTTTCCCGGTCCGACCTTGACCGTAATCTCGCGTCTTCTCCGGTCCATCTCCTCGATATTGACAGAGACCGGGGCGCCATCGAAAACAGGAACGGTGGCTTTCTTTCCTGGCCGCAGTTTTGTCTCTTGCACTGGAAAGCGGTAGCGGCGTGCAAACGAACGCTTTACCGGCTCGACAGCGGAAATCGCTTCCAGCCCAGCTAGGGCGTCCAAATCGTCGATGAGGTCATCTTCGTCTTTCGCGGCGCTGTCAAAAACGGCCCATTGGGCAGGTTTGACCTCGCGCCTGTGAAAAAGACCCAGATTGAACAGTAGATCCTGCCGCTCATCCGGCAAAGCAGAAGCGGCAATCCGCTCGCGGAGCGCCCTTGTCTCTGCGTCTTCCTCAGCTTCTTTTGGAGTCGCGTCTTGGCCAATCGATGGCCACGGTCCTGCCGGGCGGATGCCAACCAGCCAGTCTCGCAACTCTTCGGTCGAGATGCAGTCAATACGGTTGTAGTCCTCGATTTCATCAAGGATGTGTTGATCGCCGATCTCGCGCCATCTTTCGTATGCTACGACCGAACCACCCGCTGTTTTGACCTCTCCGTCGCGCTTTCGGTCGTAAAAAGCTTCCATCGATTTGATCGAATAGTTTGGCTCCGAACCAATCAGTCCTCCACGCACGACGGCGAACAGATCGACAAAACGGCGCTCGCGTAGAAGTCGATCGAGAAAGGTTTCGCCGATTCCATATTTGGTCGTCAGCCGCTTGAGAGCCGTAATTTCATAAGGGGCATAGTGATAGATGCGCGCTTTAGGATGCTCTTCCAGTCTTGCGCGGAAGAATGCCAGTAAATCGCTCAAAGCTTGGGCCTCGGCCCTGTGATCATGCGCCCAGAACGCTAGAAATCGCCCGTCAAACCAGAGCCCGTGCAGGTATTCCAGTCCGCCTTCGAAGTGTGGATCTCCTTCGATGTCATAGAAGACGTCGCCAGGCTTTGGTTCTGGCAGCAGGTCAAAGCCTTTGCCAGGTTCAGGCGCCCTCAATTCGAACGTTGGTCCGCCAGTCTTCCGGTCATGCTGCAGACGCGCCTGCGTGACCAGTCGCAAGCGAGTGTTCTCGGAAATGCCGCGTACTGGTTGGGCGAGCGCCGCCAGCTCCGCCATGGTCTTGATACCAGCTGCTTCAAGCTTCTTGACCTGGCCCTTCGTGACATTCGCCACATTAAAGAGGCTGTCCTCCTTCGCCCATACATAGGCACAGTGATCTGCCCAACGACACAGTCCGCAGTCGGCGCAAGGCACGGGCCGAGTGGTGGCCGGTTCCGCCACGAAATCCTCAAGCCGCGCACGGGCTGCTCGAGCGTAATGTGCGTAATCTGCCAGCCGCAGCGTTGCACGCTCACCTGTCCCGAGTTCAACATGCGCAAACTCGGGAGGCACACCCTGAATTTCGGTCAGAAGGTCAGAGTAAAGCACGAGCTGCAGAACATGCTTGGGATGCGGTCGGCGTTTCAGTTTGGTGTCGGCCACTTCGTAACTGAATGGTCCAAGCGCTGAAGGCGTATCCACCCGCAAAAGAAAATCCGACCATCCACCCCAGTTCCCAGATAGAAATGCACCTTGGAAGACGACCTCGGCACCGCTTTGCAGTGCCGCGCGCGTCGTCTCGGAATCCTGGGCGATGTTTCCCCGTTCAATCTCCACGACTCTGTTGCCCGCGGCCTTCAGACGTTCGAGATGCGCCAGCTCGTGCGCATCTCCTTGCTTCTGCAGAAGTGCGGCGTCTTCTGTGTCTTCTCCCGGGGCGGGCCCTTCGCCTCTAAGGCGCAATAAGTCGAGCGCTGTCGCATGGGTACATCCCATGAACCGCATCAGGTCAGTCGCCGAAAAAAGGATCTTGTTGTCAATTTTCCGCATGGGTTCCAGCAATCATCAATGAGCGCAACCCTCGGGGCGGAAACGTCTCGTTAGCTTGCAGCTTCTTCAATAACATCGGTGGGTGTCAATATCTGTCGTGCTTGGCAAACATTTGATTCTTGACGCTTTACAGCCGACGACGCGCTGCGGACACTGCTATGCGGCGAAGCCGTTCTGGCCGCGAACAATCCGAAGACTTTTCGGCGCAATAAGGGAAGCGCGCTTGCCCTTTGCTCCCATCCAGAGTGAAAACCCTTTGGCGATTAAGTTTGCCGCATCATCCAGCGTATTGGCATAAACTGCGAATTCGGCATGGTGCTTGTTCTTTCCATGCGCCGGGTCCGCCAACTGATACCCTTTGCTGGTGATTGCCGGCTCTTCAATCACTCCGGCACGAGAGCTAATCCGTTCAATTTTGATCACACGTCCACGCATCGTTTTTTCCTCTCTGTGTTCTGCTGCGCCTGACGAGCCTCTCAACTCGCACCGTGGTCAACCTTGCCGGAATCGGCTCGACAGGACGCAATGACACAAATAGCCTACAAGGGTGTCAAAAACTGACAGGTCCAGAACAACCCATGTCCTTTTCCAAGGCCCAAGATCTCATTCGTCTTGCTCAGATGGCCGCCGCGCGCCGCGGCGGGGTCAGTCTCGAAGACATCTGTGACGAGTTTTCGGTTTCTCATCGCACTGCTCAGCGCATGACTGATGCGTTGGAGGCCACCTTCGGAAATGTCGTGACTGAAGACGGTGAGGACCGGAAGCGACGCTGGTGCTTACGCGACACTGGACTCTCACGGCTACAACTTCGGCATGAAACTGGCGCCGAAGCACTGGAGATCGCTGCTCGTTCAGCCGAAGCAGAAGGCAGGCTACGGCACGCAAAGGCCTTGGCGGACCTTCGAGATGGTATGTTGGCAAGAGTGCCGGCTCGAGCTCGCATCGAAGCGGATGCTGAGGCTGTCCTCATGGCCATGGGCCAAGTCACACGACCCGGCCCCCGTGTCAGTGTCGCTCCCGACATTCTTGACGCAATTATCGAGGCGCTGCGCGGACCTTTTCGGTTACGCGTGCGCTACAGTCAGGACACGAAGAAACGCATCTTGGAGCCGCATGGGGTATTGCTGGGGCACAGGACATATCTTGCCGCGCGTGACCCAGCAAAGGCAGATGAGGTCCGCAACTTCCGCATTGATCTTATACACGAAGCAGAAACCTTGAATGAAAGCTTCAAGCTCCAGAACGGATTCACCATTGCAGATTATGCAGCCCATGCCTTTGGGGTCTGGCAAGATCCGGCGCAATTCGGGGAAGTGGTCTGGCGCTTCAGGCCAGACGCAGCCGCTCGTGCAGCCGGCTTTCAGTTTCATCCAAGGCAGACATTGGAACACCAGCCAGATGGCAGTCTTATCGTCCGTTTCCATGCAGCGGGCTGGCTCGAGATGGTTTGGCACCTGTATCAATGGGGCGACAAGGTTGAAGTCATCGCCCCGGCGGAGTTGCGAGCCATGGTCGAGGGCTATCGCCGCTCCGATTTTGCCGCGATGCCGTGACCTGATTTTTCGAGGAGAATTTTTATGAACGACAGCTTGACGTTCCAAGCACTGAAGGAAAAACAGAGGGCCATTCGCTCGGGATTTCCCGAAACCATGGGCCTTCGTGTCCACCGTGCAATCAGTTGGATCGGTCGTGCCGAGGCCTGTGAAGAAGACGATGACGCGCGGTTCATATTTCTTTGGATCGCATTCAATGCAGCCTACGCCGACGAACGAGAATTCCAGTCTATCCCGCTAGGTGAACGCGCCACGTTCCTTGAATTCTTTGGTCGGCTGACACAGCTGGATGCTGATCGGCAGATCTACAAGGCCGTTTGGCAGCGCTTCTCTGGTCCAGTTCGTCTTCTCCTAGAGAACCACTACGTCTTCAGCCCGTTCTGGCAACACCACAACGGAATCGAAGGCTTCGATGATTGGCAGGAGCGTTTCAATGCTTCGGCCCGAGCCTTCGGACAGGCGTTCCAGGCTGGAGACACAGCGAGAGTTTTGAGTTTTGTCTTTGACCGTCTGTATGTTCTGCGCAACCAGCTCGTGCACGGCGGTTCGACTTGGAACGGCGGCGTGAATCGCGCGCAAGTGCGCGATGGAGCGGCAATCCTTGCATTCCTGATGCCAGTTTTTGTTGACCTGATGATGGATAACCCGAGCGGAGACTGGGGGCGTCCTTTCTACCCCGTAGTCTCGTAGCTGCGCGCAGTTCCTGCTGAGCTAACAGCAGAACCCCGCACGTGCTTAGACCTTCTTCCGGGAAAGGTACCGCTAGCGGGGACCTTTCGCTCCGTCTCGCAATCAAATCCCCTTGCTATCATTAATGTTGTTTCGTATCGCTGCACCATTATAGATGGAGTCGGCATCATGAAGCACGTGATCCACAGCGTGGCAACAGCCACGGCACTAAGCATATCCGGACTAATGGCCTCGTCAGGTCCGGCTCAGGCCTATCAGGTCGACTGTGCGATCCTCCTCTGCCTTGCGGGCGGCTGGCCTGCCTCCGCGCCCTGCGCGCATGCCAGAGCGGTCTTCATTCGGCGGATCACGCCATGGCCGATCGAGCCGCCCTTACAAATCTGGCGGTGTCCGATGGGTGTGTCGCTCAACGATCCCAGTCCGATGTCGCCTATGGAACGCCTTTATGACATCACGTTCCGCGATCCGCCCGAACCGCAGGAATCGACTCCGATACCCCTTGTTCGCGTCCAAGCAGATGAGCAAGCCGACATCGACATCTCAGGCGACGCCTTTGATTTCGTGCGCAGCATACGGGTCTATCACATCCAGTATCGCCAGCACGAAAACCGAGATGGCGACTGCAATCGCAGTGATTCCACGCGATTGGGGTCCTACGGCGTGCAAGGCGATTACCGATGGACAAGATCCAACGTGGGCCAAGTGCCGACCGCATCCGACCTGAGAATCCCGAATGGATGTGGCAGCTACTTCTACCGCTCCGTCTTCGTCGACTGGCGTGATCACACCGGGAACTACGGGTCTGAAGAAGTTCGCTACTGACAAAATCTGCGCGCGGTTTTGCCGCGCGCGTCATCTCAACCCCGCACGGGAGGCTGTGCAAAACCCCTGAAAAGGAGACGACGCCAGACCGTGAAGCCTGACGCCGTGCTAGAAAACTCCGTGAACAAGAGTTTCCTAGCGCACCGCTAAAACACCTGCAACCAGCAAAGTTGTTTTGCTGGCAAGAATGTTGTTGTCTCACGACATGGCGTCGGATCTCCAAGGAGACCTCGACCATGGAACCTACGACCGGCTTGATCCTGCGACGGATTACGCAGACAAATCTCTCTGTTGCAGCGCACAAGCTTGCCACCCTCATCCTCGATGCCATCGCCTGGAAGGATGGCTACAACGGTTTGTCGCGCGGAACGGCAGCCTTCACCCTCTCGGCCCTGGCGGAGAAGATGGGTGTCTCACGGCAGTATCTTGCGGTTCTTCTGAGCGAACTTGAGGCTTCGGAGTTGCAGCTCGAGCGGGCGAAGCCGAATGGCAAGTTCGCGCCCTGGATCTTTCGGTTTTCCGCTTTCGACGAGGAGAGTGAAACCCATGATCTCGTGTCAGGTGAAGGCGACACATCACTATCTAGAGATAATAAAAACAAAACTATCTTCTCAGGGCTGATCGATATCACCACGAGTTCGAACGTTTTTCAGACAAGTTGGGCGGAGCTCATCAAAGCAGCGAAGGCCACGTTGCCCTGCTGGAACATCGACACCCAGGTCATCTGGGATCGCTTCCTCGCCTTCAACCGGTCCCGAGGCAACGGAAAGGTGCCGGCCGGCTTCCTGCTTGGCTTTATGCGACGATGGCGGAATTCGCCAGGGACTCCGCCTCGTCCCGAGGTGAAACCATCGCAGAAACGGGTAGCAGACCCCAAAGAGCGCGAATTGCTGAGACAGATGCAAGCCGCCCCGACTGCGAACCGCCAGTTCCACGCGTCCGACCTGTGTCGTTTGATCGGTCACGCTGCCTACGAAGCGCGAGTACTGGATGTAATCCGCAAGTTTGGGTGTCAGAGGTTCTCAGCAACCTTAGCGGTGCACGGACGAGCGGTGTTGGCAGGCGAGATTTCGAGGTAGGCTCGCTTTGGGGCCGGGAAAACCCTGCGTGTGAACGTAAAGATCCGATAGTTAAGTTTATGTTAATTTCCAGGCCTCGCCATCTTGTACCACCCGCGACTCAGACAACAGCTTCTCCAGATGCGCCGCAACGTTTCGTTCTGCGGCCATTGCGATATGTGGGTCGGTTTTCTGGTAGACGGAAGCGGCGATATTCTGGACCGAATCCGGGGTGTTTGAGAGGTGGGCGAGGATCTCCGCCTCGCGACGCATGCGGTTGGAAAGCAACCGTTTGACGTAAGGTTGCGGATCCCGGAGTATAGGTCCGTGCCCCGGAAAGTAGATCCTATCGTCGCGCTCAATCAGCCGCTGTAGCTGCGCGCAGTAGTCGTGCATGTTTCCGTCAGGGGGGCTGACGATCGAACTGTTCCAACTCATAACGTGGTCGCCCGTGAAGAGCACTCCGTCAGGTCTCGCGAAACAAAGGTGGTCGCTCGCGTGACCAGGTGTGTGCAGGACGGTAAGACCGGCAATGACCTGTCCGTCCTCCAGAAACCGGTCAGGTCGAAATGCATCGTCAGGGAATGCCCGTGAGGCATAAACAGGTGCGTCTGTCCGTGCTCGCAGGGCTGGGACGACTCCAAAATGATCAGAATGGTGGTGTGTGAGCAGAATCCCGGATGGTTTGGCCCCCAAATTTTTGATGATTGCCTCGAAATGTGTACTGTCTTCTGCTGGGCCGGGGTCGATTATGAACCGACCATCAGGCGTATCAATGATGTAGCTATTTGTCCCGTGGTAGGTCATCTTTCCGGGATTGTTCGCGACGATCCTCAGAATTCCAGGGGCCAATTCGACTCCCTTCGCGCGGCAAGGCTCCGGCTCTGAGAAAAACATGCTGCTTCTTTTCATTGTGTGCGACCAGGTATTGATTGCGAACAATTTGGTTCGCACAGTTTTGCGCATTGCTCTCGCATGGCGCCGGAAACCTCAGGCTGGCGTCCGGTGCCTGTCAAATCCGGCATCGGACCATTTCAACTTATATTGGACCAAGACCGTATGAGACTGAAACAGTCTGATACAGTCTTGGGCTGGCAGTCACACGGTCGTGTCTCGGAGTTGGTGGAAATTTGAAGGCGGCGTAATCTCCGGGTGAACATCCACCCACCCAACCGGCGGCAGCAACCGCCAGGGAGATCACGCCATGACCAAGAATACCTATACTTCCAG
>NZ_JBDOQR010000092.1:0-13463 GCF_039839315.1 Phaeobacter sp. CAU 1743
CCCTCACGGGCATGCTGGCTGCGGGTGAGTTCGGTCCAGGCCATCGTGGTCTCCGTTCAGTGTCGTACCCGAACAGAAACACAACCTCCTGAACTCACTCAATTAGTTTCAAATCGGGCTCTTAGAGAGAATCTCGATGCATTCGTCGCGGGTTTTCGCGGCGCACCAGCCCTGCATGATCGCGCTCAGCTCCTCGCCGTTTTCGCCGCGCGCGTCGTCATTGGCAAAGCGCGGATCGTCCAACAGGTCCTCTCGGTCGATCAGTTTGCACCAGCGCTGGAACACCTTCTGCCCGATCACCTGCATGATGAACCAGCCATCGCGGGCTCGGAAGATATCTGAAGGGCTGGACATCGGGCTTCGGTTGCCGGTTGGTTCGCGGTGGCGAAAGCCGGTGGCCTCTTCCATAAGGATCTGGTTGGTGATGTTCAGCGAGGTGCCGACGAGCGACGCCTCGACATGCGCGCCCTCGCCGGTTTTCATCTTGCCGATGATCGCGGCCAGCGTACCATAGGCTAGCGACAACGAGGTGGAAAAATCAATCGGGGCGGTGGCGGCACGGGTGGGATGACCGGGTTCACCGGTCAGATAGATCGCGCCCGAAACCGCCTGACCGACGCCGTCAAAGCCGATCCGTTCGGCCAGATCGCCTTCGGATCCATAGGCCGAGGCGCTGGCCAGGATGACATCCGGTTTGATCTCTTTCAGCGTCTCATAATCCAGCCCGAAGAATTTCAACGCGCCGGGGGAATAGTTGGCGATCACCACATCGGCCTGTTCGATCATCCGGCGCATCACCGCGCGGCCCTTGGGCGATGTCATGGCAAGGCTAAGGCAGCGTTTGCCGCCATTGCATTGCAGGTATTGCGCCCCTTCACCATGGTCGGTGACAGGCATCAGGAACCGGTCATCTTCGCCCTTGGGCCGTTCCACCCGCACCACGTCGGCGCCAAAGCTGGCCAGAATATGCGCCGCATAGGGGCCGGCGATCCAGCGCCCGAAGTCCAGCACGCGGATATCCGTCAGAATGCCTGTCATGTCGTTACCTTTCGGAGTCTGGCCCCTCTTTGGGCCGGTGTTCGTTCAGGCCTTGCGTCCGGCGCATGGCGGGCCTGTCGGTTCGACCGCTGTTTCTGCAGCGCAGCAATACTAATTTTTGCGAAAGCAAACCGAAAATCCATGGAGTTATCGAGCAATGCAAACTCAATCTGTTGCCAGCCTCCGCGCCCATGCCGAAGCCGCCCGCGCCGAGTATGCAAAAGCCTTTTTCGTAAAGCTGTTTGCCCGCTGGAGCACCGGCCAAGGCCACGTTGTGACCAACGCCTGATCACAGTCACATTTCCGCAGTGCTGAGCACCCGCCCCGATACGGGAGGCGGGCGTAGCCGTTTCAAGGGGGTGTTGATCACGCACCGGGCACCAGCAGCGTGGTAATGTCGCTGACTGGGCAGGACGGGTCGAGCGCATCGACCAGCGCCCACAGACGGTGCGCCTGTTCCAGCCCTACGACCTGCTCGGTCAGGTCATCCAGCTTTTTCAAATGCGCCTCGGGCGTGAACGGCTTCATCGGCGACCCGGTGGATTGCTCCTGGAAGATGTGTTCAGAGGTCCCGTCCTTATAGTTCACGGTCACATCGGCAACAAAGTATTTGTACTTTTCGTCCAGCTCCGGGCTGATTTCGATGTTGACCTTTTTCAGCATCTGACCAACGTCCGAATCTTCGCTGATATCCAGATCACCCTCTAGAATCGCATGGTGCGCCTGGAACCCATTCCCTTTGCCGAGGACCGACAGCGCCATTTGTGCGGGCAGGGAATACTGCACCTCTTCGATGTTGCGCGGGGTATAGATGTTGGCGTTGCGGGTGCCAACGATGCTGTTGACCATCGTTTGCAGGCGAGCGTCGATGCTTTCGATTTCGTCCGCGCGGTCCTGAACGTTCTGCATCGCCTCGATATAGGAAAAGGTGCAGGCGCAGCAGCAATAGGCCTTGTAGGACAGGCCCGGCATCAGGTTCGGCGCGCCGGGCAGGAAATCGGCAATGGCTTCGGCGCCCACCTCTTTGTCGCAGAACATCTTGTACAGGCCGCGGTTGCCGGTCAGGAAGTTACGTGGGCCGGTGATACCGGCGCGGGCCAGTTCAGCGCTTTCAATCCCGTTGCGCACGGCAATCCCGGCATGGATGCGTTTGATCGACCCGCCGGAAGAGGCGTATTCGGTCGGGCCAGAGGCGTGAGACAGCGCAATCGCAAGCGCGTGAAAGGTCTCTTCCTCGCTCAGCCCGTACATTTTGGCGGCCAGTGCGGCCATCCCGAACCCGGCCCAGATCGCGTGCGGCTGCCAGCCCTGGTTCAAAACGGCGGGCGAGCCCCATTTGCCGATACGGACATAGGTTTCATAGCCCACGACCAGAGCGGTAATGGTATCCTCAAGCGATGCGCCCAGCTCCTCGGCCATGGCAAAGGCGGCGGGCACAACGGCGCAGCCGGGGTGCGCGTTGCCAAAGAAATCATCGTATTCAAACCCGTGGCCATAGCTGGCATTCACATAGGCCGCGTCCACGGCTGCGCCCTTGGTGCCGTGGTTCACGATGGTGGCCTTGCCCGGATGCGGGCGGCGGAATTCAAGCGTCTTTTTCGACCATGGCAGAACCGACGCGCCAATCTGGATGGCGAACTGATCTTTGATCAGCCCCTTGACCGCGTCGCGGGTCGCGTCGTCGATATCTGCAGCAGTATAATTGACGACAAATCGCGCTACGGCGCGTTCAAGGCTTTGGCTATTATCGTTCATGGTTTTGGGTTCCGACCGCTGTTTGGGGGCATTGCTTGGGTTGGAAAAATAGTACCGATGGCGGATCATGCACGCAATTCTGGATAGGGTCGGCCTATGGCTACCCAAGAACCTGCCCGAGAGGAGAAAAACCGTGGCCGTCAACTATCAGGAACTTGCCCGTGGCATGTATTATGAAGACCTGGAACCCGGCACTGTCTACAAGCACGCGATCACCCGCACCGTGACCGAAACCGACAATCTGCTGTTCTCGACGCTGACCTACAACATGGCGTGGCTGCATGTGGACGAGGAATATTCCAAGACACAGATGTTCGGTCAGCGGCTGGTGAATTCGAACTTTACCCTGTCGCTGGTGGCGGGGGTGCAGGTGCATGACATGACACTGGGCACGACGCTGGCCAATATGGGCTACTCAGACGTGAAATTCCCCAATCCGGTGTTCATCGGTGACACCATCTATGCCGAGACCGAAGTGCTGTCGAAGCGCGAATCCAAGTCGCGCCCCAATGCCGGGCTGGTCGAATTCGAAACCCGTGGCCGTAACCAGCGCGATGAAATCGTGGTGGTGCTCAGGCGCACAGGGATGATGATCAAGAAAAGCTCGCTTGAAAACTAAGGCCCGCGCAGGCAGTCGCGGCGGTTCAGGACTGTCGCGATCGCCCCGCAAGTGGCGGCAATCAGGCTAAGGGCAAGCCCCAACAGGATGGCCGCCAAAGTGCCACGGTCGCCAAAGGCGTGAAAGCAGATGCCCACCAGCGCGGGCCCGGCCATCATGCCGACCACGCGTGACGTCGACTGAACGCCCCCCGCCGCACCCATCCTGTTCAGCGGGGCGGCCAGGATCATTACCTTCGAATTGTGGTTTTGAAAAAATGCAAATCCTGCCCCCAGAAGGACCAGCATCACCGTGATTAGCGCCTGACTATGCGTGTCGGCCACCGCCCAGATGCCGGCAAAACCCCCGGCCATCAGCAGGCAACCAAAGGTGGATAGGGGCAGCATAATAAAGCGGTCACTCAGATAGCCGGACACCGGAGCCATCATCAGCGTTACCAGCGGCAAGATGGATATCAATGCCCCGGCACTCAGCAAGGTCATGTCCAGCGATGACACGAATAAAAACGGCAGAGCCGTCAGCGCCGTCGCCTGCGCGCCGAACGTCAGGGCAGAAACCGCGCCGGGCAGCACGAAACGCGGTAAGCGGAACAGATCAACCGGAAACAAGGGCCGGTCGCGTCCCCGCTGCCGCCGCTCCAACAGAACTCCGCTGATCAGCGCAATGCCCAGCATTCCATAGATCACCGGCGCGCCGGGGTCTCGGGCCAACCGATCCAGTGCGTAAAAACTCAAACCCAGCGTCGGGATGGTCAAAAAAGCGCTGGCATAATCAAACCGGGTGGCAATGTTCTTGTCGCGGGGCAGGGCATAAAGCGCCAGCGCCAGCGCGGTCAGGGTGATGGGCAAGTCATAGAAGAACAACCAGCGCCAGCTAGCGATATACAGGATGGTCGAGCCGATGATCGGTGCCGCCCCCTGCGCCGCGCCGACGATGACGGCGAACATGCTTAGCACCCGGCCCAGCATCTTGTCGGGTACGCAGCGCCGTAACAGCGGGGCATTCGCCGAACTCATCGCAGCAGCGCCCAGCCCTTGCAACACGCGGGCAATGGTCAGCTGGGTAAAATCCCCCGCCAGCCCGCAACTGATGCTGCCCAGCCCGTAGACCACCAGCCCGGCCACATACGTGTTGCGGATGCCGACGGTCTCGGACAGTCCAGCCAACGGTATTGTGCAACTGACCGCCGCCAATTGAAACGCCACAGTGATCCAGACTACTTGGGCCTCGACCACGCCAAACTCATCGGTCAGATAAGGTAGGGCAATGTTTGTGATCCCGCCGCCCAGAATAAAAAGCCACGCGCTGAGGGCCATGGTCAGGATGGCCAGTCTGGGATGGTGAGGTCGGTCCATGATTGCCTGCTTTTTCCGGCCATTGGGCACGGATCTGTGACGGCACAAAGCTCATCCTCTGTGCAACGAGGGTCAAGCGCACGGACGCCCGTTCCGCTCTGCCATAGGTTTCTCTGATATTCTGGCAAGGCCTACAAATCAGTCCGGAAGAATTGACTTGGCACACCCCTGCTTCCCTACTGTGCCACACGTTTCGACAATAGGAGCCCCCCATGAACCTTGGCATAACAGGCAAGCGCGCGCTGATCATTGGCGGCAGTTCGGGTCTGGGCCTGGCGGCTGCTCAGGCGCTGGCGGCCGAGGGTGTGGATATCGCTACTTTTGCCCGAAATTCCGAGGTGCTGACCTCGGTCAGCGATGACATCAAGGCCAACCACGGTGTCGATGCGCAGGGGTTTTCCGGCGACATCACCGTGCAGGCCGATGTGCAGGCGCTGCGCGATTGGGTCGAAACCACCGGCGGCATCAATATTCTGGTGCTAAATACTCCGCGCCCGCCCAGCCCGATGCGCGATTTTCTGGACGAAGACGACGACCTCCGCTGGAACGACGCATATACCAACCAGTTGCAATGCGCGCTTTACGTTCTGCGGCACCTGACACCCCTGTTGCTGAACAAGGGCTGGGGCCGGATCATCGGTGTGACCTCTGCCAGCATCAAGCAACCGATGCCCCGTCACGCGGTGTCTTCGATCTTTCGCGCCGGGGTACAAACCGCGCTGAAACATCTGGTCGAAGAGGTTGCGCCGCACGGCATCACCGTCAACGCCATTGCGCCTGCCACGGTCATGACCCCGACCTTTGCCCAGTTTCACAACCTTGAGCGCCGGGTATCCGGCACTGCCCTGAAACGCGCCGGAACGCTGGACGAGTTCGGCGGCACCGTCGCATTTCTGGCAAGCCAGCAGGCCGGGTTCATCACGGGCGAGAACATCCAGTTCGACGGGGGAATGACCAAATCCCTTCTGTAAGCATTTGAGTTTACCGACGTCGTTGACGATCGATGAAATCCAGCATCGCATCGGCAATCTGTGCCGCCGCTGTCGGATCAAGGTGAAAATGGTGATCGCCGACCAATTCGGCGGATTCATAGTCTGCGATCAACGCCGCGGCGACCTTCATCAGGCCCCCCAATTTCGGGCGCCTACTTTTGATCCCACCCGCGGCCCAAATGTTCAGCACAGGGCATTGGATGGCGCGCAGCACGTCTTCGACATCCGCATGGGTCAGCTTGATGGCCGAGCTTGCGAACATGCGTGGATCACCGCGCATCACAAAGCCTTCGCCCCGCTGTTCCAGCGCGCGGGTGGCCAGAGCCTGGGACACTTGTGGCGAGTTGCCCTGCGCGGTGCGGCGATCGATATAGTCGGTCTGTGTCGCGAAGATACGGGGCGGACGGGCCTTTTGTTTGCGCGTGTCTTGCAGAAACGCGCGCAGGGTGTCGACAACCGTCAGATCCGTGGGTTCGACCACCAGCGAATCCAGTGACACCAGCGCCCGAACCCGTTCAGGCAGGGCAGCGGCAAAGAGCGCCGCGATATTGGCCCCGCGCGAATGGCCGACCAGCACGCAATCGTCCCAGCCCAGACGGTCCAGCAGCTCGGCTATCTGCGGCAGGTCATCCCAGATGTTATAGGTCGCATGCGCGGCGCGGTGGGTGCTCAGGCCCTGACCGCTCAGGTCTACCGCAACCACATGGCAGCCGTCCAGGCGAGGCGCGAGTTCCGCAAAGCTGTCGGCATGATCCATCCAGCCGTGCAGCATCAGGACCGGCGTGCCATCCACCGGCCCCCAGGCCAGCCCGCGCAGATGCAGGCCGTCAATTTCCCAATCGCAGTTTCGTGCCATGTGTCCGCTCATCAGATCGTCAGGTTGCAAACGCGCGCTTTGGTGTCGCTGTACATCGCGATTTTTTTATCATCCGAGACGTCCCTCGCTATGATTTGGCAGCCGTTCCACGTCGGCATGTCCCCAGAGGAGCGCCGGTCCGGCGGGAAGTTCCGCCTCGCCAAGTGGCGCCCGCGGTCGGCTCTGCGCCAAGCATGACCGACAAAGTTTTCGGGACCGCGCAGGTTGGGCGCCTGCGTACCGTTTCGGGTGATTGCCATCTTGCGTCTCCACGCCGTTCATTCAATTTGGCCCGAGTGTAGTTGAGCACCCGCCCCGACAAAAGCCGCGCTTAGGGGTATACCCGTTTGGACAAGACAGTATAGGGCGGTACTATGGGAAAAACACGCAAACATGATGCAACCTGCGCCGAAATCGACACGGGTCCGGGAGCCAAGGAGACATCACATCAGCTATCAGGAGACGACACGGTCGTCGTCGGGGCTCAATCCTCTTGGGGACCAATATAGTGGGTGAGGGGCTGTCCGGGTTGTACAACCAGCAACACAGGTCCGGCTATGCAGAGCTGCACCATTCAAACCTGTACAGTGAAAACCAGCACAAACGTGCCCTCGGCACCTGTCGGCGACCAGAGTGGCATGACGATTGCTTGAGATATGGCAACGAAACCGCCAAGGAATTTGCCACATGAATACCGACCAGATGACGCTTGCGCTGGACAAAATGTTTCGCCCGGCCAGCGTTGCTATCGTCGGGGCCTCTCCGAAAGAGGGCTCGCCGCGCAACCGGATTGTCAAGGTGCTGATGAAGCACGGCTATCAGGGCCGCGTCTATCCCGTCACCCCCAGCAGTGATGAGGTCGAGGGACACAAGGCCTATAAGACGCTTGCCGATCTGCCCGAGGTGCCCGATGTGGCTCTTGTTATCACCCCCGCAAGCACCGTGCCAGGCATCATCCGCGAATGCGGCGCCAAGGGGATTACCAGCGCCATCGTGTTCAGCTCGGGGTTTGAAGAAACCGACGCGGGCAAGGAGCTAGCGGTCGAGCTGAAAAAAGCAGCTGATGAAACCGGCATTGTAGTCATCGGCCCGAACTGCAACGGCGCGTGGTCCGTCAAGGAAAAGGCCATTCTTACATTTGGATCTGCCGCCTTTTCCATGGACCCGCCTGAACATTCCAACATCGCGCTGATCAGCCAAAGCGGCGCGCTGGCCGGGGCGATGGGCAATTACCTGCAAAAAAACAAGCTAGGCTCGTCCTATATCGTGACGCTGGGCAATGAAACCTGCACTGACGCGCTGGACGTTCTGAGCTGGGTGATCGAACAGGACGATGTCAGCGCCGTCGCGCTGTATCTTGAAGGCCTGAGCGATGCCGGGCGGTTCATCTCTCTGGCCGCACGTGCCCGTACGCGCGGAATCCAAATTGTCGCGCTCAAGGCCGGGCGCTCGGCCTTTGGTCAAGAGGCCACCGCCTCGCACACCGGCAAGATCGCGTCGCCTTACGGGATTTACACCGACGTCTTGGAACAGGCCGGCGTGACGCTGGTCGAAAGCCTCGGTGAATTGTTGGCCGCCGTCGAAGTTCTGGCGCTGCTGCCTGCGCCGCGTCTGTCTGGCGATCCGCTGGGCGGGATCTCGGTGCTGTCGTCCTCGGGCGGGGCAGGGGCGCTTCTGGCGGACCACTGCGAAGAATACGATCTGCCGATGGCCAAATTCAGCGACGACACCGCCGCCCGTCTGGAGGAGGTGCTGCCCGAGTTTGCCCGCAAAGCCAACCCGATTGACCTGACCGGCCAGATCCGCTCGCAACCCGACCTGTTCCGCAACTCGCTGGCCGCTGTCGCAGCCGACAAGCGGACTGAGGCGATTGTGGTTCAGTTTGCCTCATCCGGACTGCGCGACCTGATCGACAATGCCGAGGATTTCAAGGCCGCCGCCCGTGACACGGGCCTGCCAATCCTGATCAGCTTTGCCGCCGAAACCGTGGATGCCGCGATCAAGGAAGACTTCCACGATGCGGGGATCTATATTTCCAATGACCCCGGATTCACCATGCGCGCTCTGCGCTGGATCTATGACCGTCAGCGCTATACTGCCATTGTCACTGCTGACGACAGCGGCGTGCCTGCCGAACAAACCGTGCCCGAGACATGGGAAGAGACCATGACCTATCTCGATGGCTGCGGTGTTCCGGCGGCGAAATGGACCATCCTGAACGCCGACGACAACGCCGCCACCGCCTGCGCCGGCCTGCAATACCCGTTGGTGGTTAAGGCGCTGCCGTCCGAGGCCGAACACAAGACCGAGCTGGGCCTGGTCAAACTGCGCGTCGGCAGCCCCGAAGAGGTGGACGCCCACGCCGCAGAATTCCGCAAGATCACCGGCAAGCCCGAGATGGGCGTGTTGGTGCAAGAAATGATCACCGACGGAGTTGAGGTGGTGCTATCGGCGCTGACCAACACCGATTTCGGGCCAGTGATGTCGATCGGTTCGGGCGGTGTGGCGATCGAACTGTACCGCGACGTGACCTTCCTGGCGCTTCCGTGCACGGCGGAACAGGTGGAAACCGCTTTGAAAAAGCTGAAACTCTGGACGCTGCTGGACGGTTTCCGTGGCAGCCCCCGCGCCGACATCCCGGCGCTGATCAATGCGGCAGTTCGGTTCGGCAACATGATTGTCGCCACCCCGGACATTGCCGAGGCCGAGATCAACCCGGTCCTCGTGCGTCCCGAGGGCAAGGGACTGGCGGCTGTGGATTTCCTCTGCACCACCAAGTGACAAAGAAGAACGGGCGCCTTCGGGCGCCCGTATTCGGTCTGGTGATCGCAGGACGGGCGATCGCGTAGGCCGCCTTCGGCCACGCGAGGAGCGTTCACGTCTGGGCCGGCCAGCGGAACGGGGAATATGCGTGATCAGGGCCTGCAGCTCGCCCAGTGTCCGCCGGTTTTCCTGCGCGGAATTAAGGTGAAACTTAGGCTCTTTACGGCGGTGCATCGCCATCTGGATGACACAGGCGGGGATGGGTCAATCCTGCTTGCACAGGCGCTCATCTACCCGGACCTCGCCGACCAGTGCTTTGGCGTCGAGGTCTTTGAGGTTGGGCACCAGATCAAGCGGGTGTTTCTCTGAGGACGTGATTGAAAACGCAGAAAGACCGGCCCAAAGGCCGGTCTTGTCATTTTATTCCTTGTTGGCAGAGGGCATACCGTCGGAAAACCCCTGCTCCTTGGCCGCGCCCTGATAATCTGGGCGGCGCTTCTCGACCAGCGCGTTCAGCCCCTCTTCGAATTCCGGGGTGGATTGGGCCAGCACCTGGGCGTAGTCTTCCATATCCATCATCTCGGCCAACGTGCTTTCAAATGATTTCAGCATGATCGTCTTGGCGATGCCCATGACTTCGGCCGGGCCCTGCGCATATTTATGCGCCAGTGCGATGCCTTCGGCGTCGACGTCCTCGTCAGGCACGACCTTGGACACAACGCCATTGTCGAACGCTTCTTGCGCGTCCCAAGTGGCATTCGAATACAGGAACTGCCGCGCCTTTGCCAAACCGATCAGGCGGGGCAGTGTGAACAGCGTCAGGCAATCCGGCACCACACCCAGGCGGAAGAAACCCGACATGAACTTGGCGCTTTCTCCGGCAACAATGCTGTCGGCCATCATGGCCAGACCCATGCCGCCACCCACGGCAACGCCGCGCACGCCGCACACCACCGGGCGATCCAGCGTCAGCAGTTGTGGCATAAAGGTCGAGGCATGTCGGAACCGGCGGTGTCGTTCAATCGGCGCGCGGCTTTCGGTCAGCATCCGCAAGTCACCCCCGGCGCAAAAGGTTTCGCCCTTGCCGGTCAAGTAGATCGCGCGGATCGAGTAGTCGTCCTGCACCTCGCGCGTTACCTCGCGCAAGCTATAGCGGATTTCGCGGGTCAGGGAATTGCGGGCCGTTTCATTGGCCAGCCGCACGATCAGCACGGAATCCTGACGCTCGGTTTCCAGATGGGGATACTGTTTGATCATTGCAGGACTCACTTGTTCGGAACGGTGACAATGGGGCTGGCGCGGCCGCGGTTGCGCCCGCCGTCTACCACGATATCGGCCCCGGCCACATAGGCCCCTGCATCCGAGCACAGGAACACGGCGGCATTGGCGATATCGGCGGTCTTGCCAAACTCGCCCAACGGGATCGAAGACAGTTCATGTTCGCGGCGGCCTGCATCTTCGTAAATGCGTTTGACGCCTTCGGTGTCGCCAATTGCGCCCGGAGCAATGGTGTTGCAGCGGATGCCATCCTTGCCCCATTCGCCGGTCAGTGTCCGGATCAAAGACATGATCCCCGCCTTCGCCGCGCCAGCGTGGGCACATCCCGGCCAGCCTTCCAGCGCACGGGTGGTGGAAATGGCGATGAACCGGCCGCCGAACTTGCTGTCCTTCAATGCCGGATGGGCTGCGCGCGCGCAGTAAAAAGTTCCGTTCAGATCGATGTCTATCACGGTTTTCCAGGCGTTTGGGGACATCTCGGCCGCCGGCACCACAAAGTTGCCCGCCGCGTTGGCAATCATCACGTCCAGCGTCCCGTAGGTGCCCACGGCGGTTTTCACCACCCGCGCGACATCATCATAGTTGCGGACGTCGGCCTGCACGGCGATGGCTTCACCGCCCATGCCCTCGATTTCCTTGATCGCGCCCTGCAGGCGTTCCTCGTTGCGGCTGGCCAAGACAAGGCGCGCGCCCGCAGCGGCAAAGGCCTTGGCGATCCCAAACCCGATCCCGCCACCGCCGCCGGTAATGACAGCCACGCGGCCTTTCAGTGCATCTTCTGTAAAAGTCATTCGTCGTTTCCTTTTCACCGGCATTCCAGTTTTCCCGCCCGTTCTGACGGTATCCACGAAACGGAAATGCAATTGTCATGCCAAAGAACGAGCGCCCGCGCCGGGAATGCCGAAAAAAGAAGTTTCCGCCTTCATCAGCTGACGCATTTCGGGCTTTGGCCACAAAATACGGTCTGTCCTGGATGACTCGAATTAGGGTCAGGCCCCATTGATTTTCGTCTAGCCGCATGATTCACGGTTCGAAAACCGAGCGGTGACCATGTCTGATTTTTCTGACTTGCGGATGCGCAGATGGCTGGTCGGCCCCACCTGAGTGGTCCAGCTTAATTGTTAGTGCATGATCAGTCTTGGACCCATCGGGGCGATGGATTCCGGCGCCGGTGAGCGGTCGCCCAGGGCACTATGTGGTCGTTTGGTATTGTAGTGTTTCCTCCATTGTTCGATCAGGGTCTCCGCTTCCCGGAAGCTGTAGAATACTTCCCCGTTCAGCAGTTCATCCATTGCCCGGCAGGCGCATGCAACGCATGCTGCCGAGAGGGGCGGAACGGGGCGTTGAAGCTTTCGCAGTAGCCATTCTCCCAGGGCGATCCGGTTTCGATGTAAGCGGTCTTGGCGCCGACGGCCTCGATCCAATCCTGGACGGCCTGAGCTACGAACTCAGGGCCATAACCTTAAAACAGTGCTTCTTCCCGACGTGCTATGGTACCGAGTTCACCAGCATGGCCGTGCTCAAATGGATGCAGGAGACCGGGATCACCCCTTGTGGGCTCAAGGGTCGTTGCGACGGTTTCCGCTATCTCAGTTTCATCATCTCTTCTCTGAAGGCCTCTGTCGGGGTTCGCCATCCGAGACACTTTCTGGGTGTTGCGTTGAGGCGGTCGCAAATCGCCTTCATATTGCGATTTGAGAGCGCCGCGAGTTGGGTGTCGCGTGGCAAGTATCGGCGGGCGCGTTTGTTCAGGTTCTCAACGGAACCCTTTTGCCAGGGCGCTTTGGGATCACAGAACCAACTTTCTGTGCCGATGCCAGACTTCAGCTTGCGCCACGCGCGGAACTCGAAGCCACGGTCGAATGTGATCGATTTGCGGGCTGGTTGGGGCAGGGGCTCCATCACGTCCATCAGCTTGTTGATGAAGTGGGTCGAGCTGCGGTCGTTGTTGCGGAACAGGACAGCAAAACGGGTCTTGCGTTCGACCAGCGAGGCGACATTCATTGTGCCCTGAGACCTTTCGAAGATCATCAAATCGCCTTCCCATTCGCCAAATGTCTCGCGTGTCTTCACGTAGTCTGGACGTTCATGGATGGACCGATCCGGCGGAAAAACCTGGCCTCTGGGGCGTCTAGCATAGCGCGGCTGTCGTTTCTTGCGTCTGCTGGGAAGATGACGCGCCAGTTGTTCGGACTGTCCTTCGGCGCTGTAAACGTAAGCATAGATCGTCTCGTGGCTGACACGCACAGGCTGGTCATCAAAGCCAAGGCGACCCGCGATCTGTTCCGGTGTCCAGCCAATCTTCAATTGAGCGATGACATGAGAACGCAGATCATCCAGGCGGATCAACTTGCGCTTTCTAGCGCGCCGGTCTGATGCGTATTTCTGAGCATTCATTCCGTAGTAGCCGTTCAGATACGGCAACTCCTCATCGCTGAAATAGTTTCGCTTGATCTCGCGATAGACGGTCGAGCGATGCCTGCCGATCTCCGCTGCGATCTTGCTCACCGGCATTTTTGCATTCAACATGTCTTCAATTGCGCGTCTCTCACGCAAATCCAGCTCTGTATGGGCCATGTCAGTTCTCCTAGCTTTTCAGCAAGATAGGGGATTTGTCGCAACCCAGTTTAGAATGTGCCCCGGCTACACGCGCTGTAAATCCTATTCAGAAATGTCACCGGCTGTGCAAAGCAGAAAGGTCACCACAGGGCGCTACGGGAGCAAGGCTTTTGAGCCCGCAGACCCCAAATATCGGAGGGCTGAAAAGCCTTGCGGGTGTCAGTGGAAAAGCTGGCGTTTCTCTTTCT
>NZ_JBDOQR010000093.1:0-13327 GCF_039839315.1 Phaeobacter sp. CAU 1743
ATCGAAGGATTGGGAAAAATCCATCGCCAGCGCGGCAGCTTGGGTCACAATCGCACACATCCGCCGCGTCACGCGGATGCTCGCAAGACAATGAATTCACTCGAAAAGTTTTGAATCAGACTCTGAGTTGCAAGTCATGCTGGTCGCAGCTGTCGTCCCGTCCACAAAGGTTGTCGCCGATCTTTTTCCCCTGCCCCACCAAAGAACAGGGGTGGGCCATTCCTCGCGATGCAAAAAGACCGGCGCCTGCCCCTCTCCGCTCCGCTTCGCCATCGGTGTGGCCGGGCCTTGACCAGCTGCAAGGTGACCATCATTGCAACGCAAACAAGGAGAAGAGCAATGACCACGAACTGCATCAAATTCACCAGCGACGACATCGAAACCGCAAAAGGTATCGGCTCCATATCGACCCTGACCTTCGACCTCGACATCACGGTCGAACCCGTCGCGAGCACGAACCCGATGGCCCCCACGCACCGCGTCCTCGGCCGCTCCCCGCGCGGCAAGCTGGTCGAGTGCGGCGGTATCTGGAAGAAACAGAACAAGGAGACCGGCGCCGACTACTACACGCTCACCATCCGCGACCACGGCTTCAACGCAAACCTCGGCAAGGCCGCCAACCAGGACGATCTGTCCCTGCAGGCCGTCATCCCCTGGGGTCCCAAAGACGCCACCTGAAACCAAAGTTGGCGGGGGCTTGCCTCCGCCAATTCGTTTACAGCTGTAAAATCGACCTAGATCGCGGTCGTGGATATAGTCTCTTCGTGCGTTGATAGACACTAAATAGAGGAAAAATCTTGACTTAGTCGCGTGAATCACTGCTTTTATCCCCAAGTGGCGCGAAAAAGGCCACATTTTCGAAATTGGGGCAACCAGATGATTCCTGTGACACCATTGGCAAGTGAGCGCCCTTCGGCTCTTGCAACGGAGATTTCAGAACGACTCAACGCTGCCATCAGGGAACATCTGCTCTCTGCTTTTGCCCCAGACAACACTAAGACGCTACGCTCTTTTTCGGCACCTGAGGCCGCTGAGCTTTTGGGAGTATCCGGACAGTTCATGCGAAAGGTTCACGCTGAGGGTACAATCCCTGAACCTGACGATATCCGGGGTGGCCGGCGCTACTATACAGCCCAAGAGATATGGGACGCGCGCGAAGTTCTAGAGAAAACCTCTCGGAAGAAAGGCCGTTATCTGCCTCGCCGCTCGGGAGATGAGCAGTTGCAAATTTGGCAGCTGATGAATTTCAAAGGTGGTTCTAGTAAGAGCACGACGAGCGTCCACCTCGCTCACTACTTTGCTCTTCGAGGATATCGGGTCTTGGTTGTTGATCTGGATCCTCAGGGATCTCTCACATCAATGTGCGGGATCAGCCCTGAAATCGAGTTCGATGGACTGACTGTCTATGATGCGATCCGCTACGACGAGCCGGTGAACATGGCTGATGTCGTCGTTCCAACATACTTTCCAGGGCTCTCGATTGCGCCGTCCCGCTTGATGCTGTCTGAGTTTGAGACTGAGTCGGCCGTTCATTCGAACCCAGACCAACCATTCTTTACTCGTATCCGAAATGCTTTGGCACAGGTAGAAGATGATTTTGATCTGGTGTTGATGGACAGCCCGCCACAGCTTGGTTTCTTGACCATTGCCGGGATGGCTGCCGCTAGTTCTTTGATTGTCCCTCTAACGCCATCGATGTTGGACGTTTCGTCAACTGCTCAGTTTCTTGAGCTAGCCGGAGCGTATATGGGTGTGATTGAGGATGCTGGCGCAACTCTCCAATATGATCACTTCAAATTTTTGATCACGCGAGACGAACCGACGGACGTTCCCTCTCAGCAGCTAACGTCTTTCATGCGGGCTTTGTTTCAAGACCGTGTCATGTCGGCAACCGCCTTGAAGAGCACAGCGATCAGTGACGCGACCATGCTAAAGCAGTCGATTTATGAGGTGGTCCGTTCCGAAATGACACGGGCCACATATGACCGTGCAAAGGGTTCCATGGATGCTGTGGGACATGAGGTCGAAACGATGATCCAACAATCGTGGGGGCGTAAGTAATGGCTAGGAAATCACTTCGCGATATGTCCGGAATTGCAAATACGATCGCTCGTTCTGGCGGCGCGCCGTCAGAGAGGTCGTCGAAGACCAGTGCTCCGGCTTTGGGCGCCCTTCAAGGTTCTCTAGCATCTATCCGAGAACTTGATCCCAATAAAATCGACGATTGGGGGCCAGTAGATCGCCTTGAAGAGTTTACAGCTGTAAACGTCGAAGACGATGACGAGAGCTTCGAAGGACTAAAGAACAGCATCCGAGAAGGTGGTCAGCAAGTGCCCATTCTCGTTCGGCGTTCAAAGGCGACTGAAGGGCGTTTCGAGGCTATTTACGGGCGGCGGCGCTTAAAGGCCTGCCGCGAAATCGGGATCAAGGTTCGCGCGAACGTTCAAGATATCGACGATGCTACGGCTTTGCTGGCGAAAGGGCTGGAAAATGCCGCGCGCCGGAACCTCTCTTTTTACGAGAAGGCGCGGTTCGCCGTGGCCATCCAGACAGCGGGCCACGACGCGGCAACTGTTCGGCAGGTTCTCAATCTCTCTGCGTCGGGTCATTCGCACCTTACAAAGGTAACACAGAACGTCCCGGTCAAGATCGGCGACCTGATTGGCGCGGCACCAAAGTCCGGGCGTCCAAAATGGACGGAGCTGGCTGAATTATTTCTCTCAAAGAAGCTAACTGAACGCGTAGCGCTCGATATCTTGGCCAGAAACAGCGCCTCATCGGGTTCGGATGATCGCCTCGAATTTCTCATTAGGGAAGCGACTAAGCGCGGCGCGAAGACGTCGAGCGGGGTTAGAGAGATAACGCCGTTGGAAGGCGTGACTATCAAAGTTGGCCGCGGAACATTGTCATTGTCAGTCAAGAAGTCTGGCGCGAACGCTGAGTTTGCAACCTGGCTTGAGAGCAATCTCGCAGAGATAATCAAAAAATCCTATGCCGAATTTACAGATGTAAATTTGGTGGATGACAACTGAGGACGAGCAGAAAGGAGGAACGGCAAACAAAGAAAACCCCCGAAACCGGAGCTTCGAGGGCTGCTGCGCAGAGCGCAATTCTTAGATTAGACACCTGGAATCTAGCAGCCAACGAATCACCACACAAGAGAAAACGCTTCTGAGCGAACGGGATTTCTTTGTCGCTGGCATAAAGATGGAAAAAATTAGTGATGCTCCACAGGGAGCGGCTGAGACAGTCATGTCTCAGAACAAGAGAGTTATGTCTAACATAAGCCATCCGTCAGGGTGGCGAAAAGCAACGGCCGGGCTGGCTACGGCTGAGCAGCTTGCCCAAGCCGGTGAACGGGTAGCAGTACCCAAAACGCGGGCCTTCGTCGCCGTGAAGCGGGTGGGGGCCTACATTGGCCTCAAGGCAGGAGACATGATGCTCCTCGACACGCTCGGGGCCTTTACTCAGGCTCAAGACTGGGAGGAAGGGCAGCGTCCGATCGTCTGGGCGTCGAACGCCTATCTGACGGAGCAGACCGGGTTCTCGCTCTCCGCGCTCAAGCGCCATGCACGGCGGCTTGCTGAGATCGGCGTGATTTCCTTCCAGGATAGCCCCAATGGCAAGCGGTGGGGCCGCAGGAACGCAGATGGGCGTATCGTTGAGGCCTACGGCTTCGATCTGTCGCCGCTTTCGGCGCGTGTCGATGAGTTCGAGGGACTTCATGCCGAGTTGCAGGCCGAGCGCGAGCTCTGCCAGCGCCTGAAGCGTCAGATCACTGTAGCACGCCGGATGATCCGAGCCCGGATCGAGGCGGCTATCAGCAACGCGCTGCGCGGGCCCTGGAGCCAATTCACGGGGCTCTTTGAGGAGCTTTTGGACCGTCTTCCGCGCCGTCAGGAAGCCTCCGAGCAGCTTGTACGTTTGCTCACCTGGTTCAAGGAACTCCAGGAACGGGTGGAGGCGGCCTATCTCAAAGCGACTGGCACGGCGAAGCTTGTGGAAAACACTGGTAATATTGATGCCCAAGTCATGGAGAAGACTCAAGAAATGAACCCCAGGGAGGCCATTTACGAACCTCACATACTAAATACAAATCAACTTAATCCTGTAATTAGTAATTCCTCTGAAAAAGAGGAAACGGCGGGTGTGGTGCACAATGCTCTACCCGAAGAGCAGGTTGATAGGGATCTGAAAGACTGGGTTGCCGAGGTGCGCAACAAGCGGATGGCGATCGATCTGCCGACCATCATGCAAGCCTGTCCGGAATTCGCGTCCTGGGCCCGC
Organism: Phaeobacter sp. CAU 1743; assembly: GCF_039839315.1. Lineage (NCBI taxonomy): Bacteria > Pseudomonadati > Pseudomonadota > Alphaproteobacteria > Rhodobacterales > Roseobacteraceae > Phaeobacter > Phaeobacter sp. CAU 1743. Next base: position 4,288 of record NZ_JBDOQR010000093.1, read on the forward strand.
AATATGGGTGGTTTCCTTAAGGATTGGGGCGATCTGCACCGGGTTGCCGGCCAGCTCAGGCCAATGATCGGTATCTCTGAGCATGCCTGGAACGTGGCGCAGGATCAAATGGGCACTCAGGTGGCCACGGCCGCGTTTGCGCTCGTTTTCGAGAAACACAGCGCAGGCGAGGTTGCCTCACCCGGCGGATATCTGCGGGGTATGCTCGAGAAAGACGGGGCAGGGGAGCTGCATCTCGAGCGCAGCTTTTATGGTAGGCTCAGTGGGCAGGCGGCATGACGTATTGATCAATAAGTGGCGTTGGCATATATTGCCAATAAAGGAGGCCTGACCCATGGTGACACGCAACGTTGTCCTGACTGAAACCCAAGACCATCTGGTTCAAGCACTAGTGGCGTCCGGGCGCTACCAGAATGTGAGTGAAGCAATGCGCGCTGGCCTGAGGCTTCTCGAGCAGGAAGAGGCGCAGATCACGAGCATCCGTCAAGGGCTTCTCGAAGGTCTGGCGCACGCCAAGGCGGGTGATCTTGCTGAGGGCAGCGGCAAAGATGCGATCCGTAGGGCCTTTGCGGCTGCGCACGCGCGTTCATGAGCCGATCCTTCCGGCTGACCCGTCGTGCGGAAGCCAGCCTCACTGAAATCGCCAGATGGACGGTCGAAACTTTCGGGCTGCGCCAAGCAGAGCTTTACGAGGCCGAATTGCTCAACCGCTGTGAAAGTATTCTGAATGGCCAAGCCCATAGTCGGAGTTGCGCAGTTCTCGTTGATGATGTCGCAGATCTGCGGTTCATAAGGGCAGGAGAGCATTTCCTGGTCTTTCTGGATCGATCGGACGAGGTCATCATCGTGGATATAATCCATTCCCGCAGCGATCTCCCTCGCCATGTTGCCTCACTTTCGGCTTTGAAGTCCGAGGACTCCTGATCCACGTCACAACCCGGCGGCCTTGGTCAGGTTCACCCGGAACCGATCACGGCGGCGTTGGTAACGGCGGGTCATCTCGGCGGAAGCATGGCCGAGATGCTTCTGAACATAGCGCTCATCCACCTCAGCCGAGGACGCGATACCTGCGCGCAAGCTGTGGCCAGAGAACAGCGCCAGTCGATCTTTCTCGGGCAGCTCTGATCGGATGCCCGCGTCCAGGACCGTACGCTTGATCAGGCGGGCGACATGCTTGTCGTTCAGTCGCGTTTCCGTGGCGCGTTTGCCATCGCGCGAGGTGCCGACGAAGACTGGACCGAAGTCGATCTTTGCGAAGTGCTGCCATTGTTCCAACGCGTGCACGGGGCAGGTCTGCTCCTTGGAGCCACGGCCTATCTCCACCTCGCGCCAGCCCGTCTTGGCATTGAGAGTGAGCAGGGCACCCTTGTCGAAGATCTCGATCCAACCGCCAGAGTCCGGCGTGTCGTCCTTATGGACGTCAAGGCTGACGATTTCCGAGCGGCGCAGACCCCCGGCATAGCCATTCAGCAGGATCGCCCGATCCCGCAGCCCGCGCAGGTCGTAGGGCAGGGTGGCGACCATCGCGAGGATGTCCTCAGCCAGGATCGCTGCCTTCTGTACCGGGGGACGCGCATGCTTGCGCTTGATCCCCGCAAGAACCGTCGCGATGTGGCGGTTCTTGCGGTCGAGGGAAAAGCCGCGCTGTCCGTAGTTCCAGGCGAGACCCGACAGGCGGCGCTCAATGGTACTGACCGACAGGGGGCGGGACGCCGGCTGCGCAGGGGAGGGGCCCGACCCGGAGGCCAGATCCGCCAGATAAAGCCCGATCATATCTGGCGAAGGCGGCAGAGGCTCGGTGCCCTTCATCCGGCACCAGCGTGCAAAATGCGCCCAATCTTTCGCGTAGGCCTTCAGCGTGTTGTCGGAGGCGGCGGCACGCGCATAGTCGCGGGCGGTGTCCACCAGGCGATCGAGCGAGCCGGAGCCAGCCACATACGCGGGCAGGGCGATCCCATCGCTTCTGTCTTGACCTCTCTCGTCGCGTTGAGCATCATCAAACTTACCAGAGTGCGATGACATCGAATTCTTGTTGTCTGAGTCCATTCATTCCCCGAAAATACGTTAATTTTGAGACTGTGCCGCAGCCTATCTCATATTGTCCGATAATGTAAACTTATTGGACGTAATGGAGAACGACAAGATGGGGCGCTTAGGGCGCTATTTTGTGGCCAAAAGCGCCGCAACGCGGTAGGAATTACGCATGACATTTGCCAATGCCCGACCTCTCGCAGACCTCGACATGCTAATGCGAATTCCCGACTGGGTCACCTCTAAGCATGGTGAAACCTCTGAAGATGTGGCGTTTTTGTCAGGTGCCGCATTGTCACATCTGCACGGGTATCGTATTCATGCTCACGCTTGTGATCTGGTCGCGCGGCACTATTGCGGGCGGTTTCGCCCAGATTGAGGGACTCGCGTGGATACCGGCCATTGGTGCCGCTTATCGGTTGGGACTGGACGGGTTGAGCCTGCCGTTGGTGTTGCTCACGTCGTTGCTGTTCTTTTTGTCAGCGATCTACTCGGCGCGGATCAGCGATCGTGCGCCAAGCTATGTTGTGTTGATGCTTATGCTCGAAACGGCCGCACTTGGCACGTTTATGGCGCTTGACGGACTGCTGTTTTATGTTTTTTTCGAGGTCTCGCTGGTAGGCATGTATTTCATGATCGCCGGATGGGGATATGAAGACCGACAGCGCGCCGCGCTGATGTTCTTTATCTATACGTTGCTGGGGTCGTTGCCGCTGTTGCTCGCGATTATCGGGTTGTATCTGAGCAGTGGCACCTTCGACATGCGCGTCTGGATCGACATGCCACCTCTGACAGGCATTGCGGCGATGCTTGCGCTGATTGCGATGCTGTTTACCTTCGCAGTCAAGATACCGGCCTTTCCGGTGCACACTTGGCTACCTGCCGCACATGTTCAGGCACCCACGGCGGGCAGCGTGATCCTGGCCGGTGTGATGCTGAAATTCGGCACTTACGGACTGGTACGCTTTGCTTTGCAAATGACGCCTGAGGCATTTGCGCAAGCCGGTCAGGTAATCCTAGCGGTGGGGGTGGTCAGCGCGCTGTACGGGGCCTTCGCCGCACTGGCACAGTCTGATCTGAAAAAAATGATTGCCTACACGTCGATTAACCACATGGGCTATGTCGTGATGGGTGTGGCGGTGGCCGCGCTTACCGTTGATTTGCGTATCCGCACAATTGCATTGGACGGTGCGACTTTGCAGATGGTCAGCCACGGTCTGGTGACAGGCGCGTTGTTCTTTTTGCTGGGCATGTTGCAGGACCGCGCCCACAGCCGCGATATGAGTGAATTTGGTGGTCTGCTGGGCCGTGTGCCGTGGTTGGGCTGGTCGTTCATCCTGATGGCGTTCGCTTCACTTGGTTTGCCGGGGTTGGCGCATTTCCCTGCAGAGTTTCAGGTGTTTCTGGCGACCCTGAATACCGCTCCATGGGCGATCATAGCTATCCTTGCCATCGTGGTAACCGCAGGCCTGTATCTGCGCGCCATCGCCGCCGTGTTCCTTGGCTCCGAGAACGAGAAATGGCTGGAAATGCGCGATCTAGACCGCAGGGAGAAGCTGGTGATTGTGCCTCTTTTGATTCTGACGGTGCTGGTCGGTGTGGCCCCCGGCTGGTTGATCGATATGATCCACACAACTATGGCAAGCCTGAGCTTCTGATGGGGCGCGAACTTTCTTTTCTGATCCCTGAGCTTTTGCTGGCATCTGTGGCCATGTTGATGATCGTGGCCGAGATGGCGCGCGCGGCGCGGCTGGTTCTGGTCCTCGGGCTGGCGGGGCTGACGGCGGCAACGCTGCTGACATTGCCGGTCCTGCACGCCGACACAACCGTGTTCAGCGGCACTTACCGGATCGACCTGATTTCGGGCTGGGCCAAGCTGATCCTGCTGCCTGGCACAGCGTTGGCGCTGTTGATGGCGCGCGCCGAAATCGCCGGACAGGAGCGCGAGGGCAGCGTCTATGCGCTGATCTGCCTTGTTACTCTTGGGGCGCTGACGCTGTCCGGTGGCGGCGACACAATGCTGCTTGTATTGGGTGTGGTACTGACGGGCTTAGGCTCTTTTGCGCTGGTGGCTTTCCCGCGCGATGATGCGGCGACAGAGGCCGCGATGAAATATCTTGTTTTCGGGGCTGTCACCGGATCCGTGATGATCTACGGGCTGAGCTTTTGGTTCGGGGGCGTGGGATCGACGCTGTTCTCGGACCTCGCGGCGCTGGAGGACAAGCCGCTGATCGCCATTGCGGGCCTGGTCGCAGTGATCATCGGCCTCGGCTACAAAGCTGGGCTTGTGCCGTTTCACTTCTGGGCACCTGACGCCTATGACGGGGCGCCGGTTTCCATTGCCGCCTACCTGTCGGTTATCACCAAGCTCGCGGCAATCTTTGCCTTTGCGCAGGTGCTGCGCGACATGCCCGTCGGCAGCGCTTGGCCACTGGTGATCGCAATGATCGCAGCGATCACAATGACCTATGGCTATCTGACAGCGTTGGTACAGACCAATCTGGTGCGGCTGATCGCTTATTCTTCGATCGCCCAATCTGGGTATTTCTTGCTCGGCATTGTGGCACTCGGCGCCAGCCCACTTGCGGTCCCGGGGATTATCATCATGGGTGCCGCATATGTCGCAATGAACCTGGGTGCTTTTGCCATTGTGATGATAGCTGGACGCACCCTTGTCGACATGCGCGGTTTTGGCCGCAATCGACCAATTATGGGGCTGTCGATGGTGATATTCCTTCTGTCGCTCACCGGCATCCCGCCGCTGTTTGGATTTGTCGGCAAAGTCTATCTGTTCACCTCTGCAGTTGAGGCAGGGTTCCTTTGGCTTGCGGTGATCGGCATCCTGAATTCCGTGCTGGCGCTTGGTGTTTATCTGCGCATCGTGGTGCCGATGTATCAGACCGCAAGCTCAAAAACCGGCATGGACACCCCGTCACCACACGCCCTGCTTGTTGTCGTGGCGACGGTCACTGTCCTGATTACCCTGTCTATGGGGGCATTTGCGGGGCTGTTGCCCAGTTGATCGCAAACCTTCAATGTGGTTCATGCATAACCGACATGGATCATCAAATTTTGACAGCGCAACGCAAAGCGCCGCGTCCAGCAAAAGCCGGATACGGCGCTTTGTCCGTCTTGGAAAACTTAGCGCAGGCTGAATTCGGTGGTCAGCGATACAATCAACAATCCGTCACTGATACTGGTGTCATGCCATGACGCGTCAATGCCAAAGTTATCGGAGATCGCATAGCTGCCACCGACACTCCAGTAGTCGTGTCCCCCATTGCTGATCGTGCCGTAGTTGGCTGAAGCACCAAATTTGTCATCGAATGCGTAGTCGATCGAGACGCTTGAATTAACGTAATCCGCAACGGGGTCATGCGCAAACCGAAGGCCGACATCCAGCGGATCCAGTACGGAGTACCCCAATGACAGGATGACCTCTCCGCAGCAGTCATTGCTCGGGTTGCGATAATAGTATCGGGTATATCCCAGATCGTAGTTGAACTTGCCGACTTCATTGCGATAGCCCAGATAGAGGTCCACCTCAACAGAACTGCCAACAATTGATCTGGCAGTGTTTGACGCCCAGACGCCTGCATAAAAACCTTCGTACTCGGCCTCCGCCCAAGGCTGGAACGCCGCGCCGGTAGTCTGTTCAATGCCGTTGAAAACATATCGGCTGGTGAGGGTTGCGCCTGCGGACAGACTTAATTCCTGAGCCATTGTCACGCCGGGTAAGCCCAGACCGATGACGACGGCGGAAGTCGCAAAAATAGATCGCATCATTTTTCCTTACTGGAAGATTTTCCTGCTGCACTGTAACGACGAAAATCCGCCCGCCGGAAGCAGGGCGCCCGCATTTTTGTAACACCTGATTCAATTTTGAACACCGTTACGGGTCGTTGCCCAAAATTGACGCGAAAAAAAACGGGCAACGATTATTCCACTGTAACGAAGTGGCGCTTATGGCGTCTGATATATGTACCCTTAGTGTCAGGAGGCCCAAATAGACCAGACAACAACCAAAACCGAACCATCTGAAGTTGAAACCGCCAAAGGCGGAGGATGCTGCGGTGGAAACAAGGCCAGCCAGGTTGCAGATGCCCCAGCGGCATCACAGGCATCCGTCAAAACACCTGCTGCAAAATCCGGTGGCTGCTGTTGTAGCTAGACCATCTCGGCGCCAGCATCAGGTAACGATGTCCGAAAAAACCAAAGCCGGTCCGTGCGCGGCAGATGTGCATCGTGATGCATATGTCGTGCACGGACCGGCATGATTTTTTTTGGTAGCTCTTGCTCTGGATCGCCCCAAATCCCTGAGACACAGTCCAGCTCAGACCTTCACTTCCCAGCTCACTTATCTATACTGTAAACAACGAGATATGCTTGGTGCGGACGCCCAATCCTTTGTTGAGCGACAAGCGCGATTACCGGATCGCGCCGCCGGATCGTCCGCCCATTGCAAAACCCGCAACAAATCGAAAATGAAGGCGTTCTAAATGGATCATCAACACGGCGGCGACACTGAAAATAAAGGCTCCATCAGCCTAAGCGGCGGGGTGGCGATGGGCACCGGCGTGATGATCGGAGCCGGTATTTTCGCGCTGACAGGTCAGATCGCGCAGCTGGCCGGACCGCTCTTTCCATTGGCGTTTGTCGTGGGCGGGATCATCACAAGTTTCAGTGCATACAGCTACGTAAAGATGTCGAATGCGTTTCCGTCTTCGGGTGGCATCGCGATGATCCTGCAAAAGGCATACGGACCGGGTGCAATTGCCGCAGCGGCGGCGCTGTTGATGGCGCTGTCAATGGTGATCTCCGAAAGCCTCGTTGCGCGAACCTTTGCGACTTATGTCTTGCGACCCTTCGACATAACTGGTGGTCCGCTGGTGCCGATCCTTGCCGTTGGGGTGATCCTTTTTGCCTTTCTCGTCAATATCGCCGGTAGCCGATCGGTTGGACTGCTCTCGCTGATTATGGCGGTGCTCAAGATTGGCGGTATCGCGTTGTTCGGCATAGCAGCACTTTGGGCAAGCGGGTTTCAATTCGCCGCGGCGAGCACGGCGTCTGGCGGATTTGATATCACCGGCTTTATAGCATCCGTGGCCCTTGCCATTCTGGCGTTCAAGGGGTTCACCACGATCACCAACAGCGGCGGCGAGATCATCAATCCGCACCGCAATGTTGGCCGCACGATCATTATCTCGATCACGATCTGTGTTGTTGTCTATCTGATTGTGGCCTTTGCGGTCGGATCAAGCCTGACGATAGACCAGATTATCGCGGCCAAAGACTATTCATTGGCTGAGGCCGCCGCACCCGCACTTGGCAACGCGGGGTTCTATTTTACCGTCGTGCTGGCGGCTGTTGCGACGGCGTCTGGTGTTCTTGCCAGTGTCTTTGCGGTGTCGCGGATGCTGGCCATGCTCACCGATATGAACATGATCCCGCACCGGCATTTCGGGATGTCGGGACCTATCCGCAGTCACACGCTGGTCTATACGGTGGTGATCGCCTCTATCCTTGCGGTGTTTTTTGATCTGACCCGGATCGCGTCATTGGGGGCTTTCTTTTATCTGATCATGGACATGATCGTCCATTGGGGCGTCTTGCGCTTCATGCGAAAAGAGGTTGAAGCGAAAGCATTTGTCATCGTCTTGGCCTTGTTGTTTGACGCTGTGGTGCTGGTGGCCTTTACAGCTATGAAGCTGCAATCCGATCCGCTCATTGTTGTGTACGCTGTGATTGCGATCACATCAGTCTTTGTGTTCCAACGGATTTATCTGTCGCGCTGGACTGCACCACGACCCAGCGAAGACCACTAAAACACTTCTCGAAAGTGCTATAGCCCTCCTGAAAAAGGCGCGTTCGGCTAGCAGGTGTCGGGTATGCCCTTTTTCATTTTTTCGGTTTGTCAGGCTCGGCGCAGGGGGGCCAATCCCAAAGCCGGTTCATCATCGCGAAAAGATATGCACCTGACCACGCGATCAGCAACAGTCCGGTCAAGGCCTCGACGCCCGTCAGAAGACGCAGGTGATCTGTCGGGAAAATATCGCCAAGACCAAGGGACGTATAGCTGACGACGGAAAAATAAAAATAATCCAGAACGGTATCAACGCTCTCACCGGAAAAGCCGCCGATGCTCAAAAGCTGGTGACCGACGCCAAACATGCCTGCAAAGACAACTATTCCGGCGAAATGCGCGAAAAACAGGATCAGTACGGCCATCATGACACGATTGAACGGCTCCAAAGGTATCTTTGCCATGCCAACCGATACCCACCGCATGACCGCAAGATGTATCCAACTACTCGAAACGATGGCGATAACTGCAAGAATTAGTGAAAAAAGCAAAGAGACGCTCCTGATTGGATGAACTTGCCAGTATCCAAAAGTAGCCGTATCAGGTCGGCTTCTTGCGCGCGCTGATCGCGGTGCCAAAGCTCTGAAGTCCGCCGTCACCACGAACAATCCCGCGCGGTTGCGCCGGGTGGATTTGACCTTGCATCTCTTGGCAGCGCTGGAGATCGGGAATCTGGGGTCGCTCACATCTGGGAACGGGCGCGAAAGGTTGATGGCACTTGCCGCGGTTGGTGTCGGCGTGACCCGTCCCATTGTGGGCGCTACCCTCATTCTGAGAGGAAACTATTGGGCGGTTCGGGGGTTACGCCGCGCCTTTCCGCAGCATGGTCGGGTGATTGAACGGATGCGTGCTCTGTCGAATGACCTCGACCAGCGGCTTCTGGGACGGCGGGAAACAGAACATCTGCCGGAACAGGAAGAACATAGAACGAGCAAGTCGAGAGCGTCAGAAAGCGCTCTACGAGCAGCCCGGCAGGCCATCTCCGAGCTTGGATCTGGGGCAGATCGTCAAGCGCTTCTGGCGCGGGCCGATGCAATTTGGAGGTGCTCAGATGCGGTCAAATCCTGAAGCACCGGGCCTGTGGATATACTGCAATTAAGGGTACAAAAATGCCCAAAATGACCCTGAATCCGCAGATTCTGATTA
>NZ_JBDOQR010000094.1:0-13075 GCF_039839315.1 Phaeobacter sp. CAU 1743
GGTGCTGTCTCAGTACCCGGCAGGCGCGACGTTCCGAGACATTCAGTTCCGCACGAACGCGATCGATGCAAGCACGGCGACGAGCGGGGCTCAGAAGTTTCCCTTCGCGGCTTCCGCCAGGATCAGCTTGTCCAAGGTCAGATCAGAAACAGCATTGCGAAGCCGCTCATTCTCTTTCTGCAGCCGCTTCAGTTCCTTCAATTGGTCCGTGCCCATTCCACCGTACTTCTTCTTCCAGCGGTAGTAAGTCTGTTCAGTCACGCCAATCTGCCGGATCGCATCCAGACGCGGCATTCCTTGCCCCGTCAGAACCTCAACCTGTCGCAACTTCGTGACAATTTCCTCGGGCTTTGGTCGCTTGTTGGCCATGTGTTTCCTCCGTTTTCCTAAACATAGCGGAGGACCACTTCAGTGGGGGAAGACCAGCGGCGCGTTCAAAGAAATCTGTCAGCCATGCAGATGGAAACAGGTCAATCGACCTTTTTGCAGGGTCACCGAATTGCTCAAGGATCAAGCTGTGGGACTCCCGCCGCCAACGAGTACGGGAAAAACTCCGGGTTCGCCTAAATGTCGGGGTATTGTCCAATAGGCTTTTGGTGTCGGCCGGTTCAGCCCATTTCAAATCTCAAAGGTTTGCAAATCTTCAACGATACCTGCCTCTCCAGTGGATCGTTCAGCCAGATTGGCGCGGGCCTTTGCATGTTCTTCCTCGTTGTCCATGTGGATCCTAAAATGGCTGAGAAACAGCCGCTTGACGCCCGCTTTTTCGGCCATGTCGGCCACTTCACCCGGGTCTGGGCTGAACGGCATCAGGGCAGGATGCAGGACCTCGGCAGATCCGCGATAGCACCAGTGCAGCAGGAAATCGGCATCTTGGCAAAGCTCCGTAATATCCGGATTGATCCCCGTATCGCCGGAATAGACGAATTTCCTGCCACCTGCCTCAACCGCGAAGCCAAGGCATTCGAGAATCGGCTGCGCGTGATTGGCGCGCGCTGATGACAGGCGCCAGCCATTTCCCTCATAGGTATAGCCCGGGTCTATCTCGGTAACTTCCGGTGCCGGCCAAGGCCGTGGCAGTGTGCCGCCACGGGCGACCCAAACCTGTTGGCTTTGCGGCAGTTCAGTACGGGCTCGCAGGTCGTTGTTCAAGGCCCCGTTGCGCCCGAAATAGGCCTCTGTGATATCGGTCAGTGGCTTGGGGCCAAACACTTTCAAGGGGGCTGCGCCTTCATCCCACGCCGCATGAGCCAGTCTCGCATAATCCATCATGTGATCGCTGTGGTAATGGGTGAAAAAAAGATGCGTAATGTCGGAGGGTTTGCGCCCGGAGCGTAGCAAGTTGTCAAACACCCCGCCGCCGCAATCAAACAAGATAACATCCTCGCCGACTTCAAGAAGGTATCCTGACGAGGCGCGGCGCGCGTAGGCTTCGGGCGAACCTGATCCAAGAATGGTGAGCTTCATGTCTTCGCCTCTGGTGGTGGGGTTGCGCCGGGTGCGCCAAGCTTCAGGGCGGCGTCGCGTCCGCCCAAACGTTCGATCAACGCAGCCTGATCGGCGAATGCCTGCGCATCTACGGCCTCGGGATCAAGTATGTCCCGCAGCGCCGCCTCCATCTCGGCCAGTTTGGCGGCATAGGCAGGATCTCCCGCCAGATCGGTCAGCTCTTCTGGATCACCTCGCATATCGAAAAGCTCGGACGGGAAGCCGACATAGTAGTTCAGCTTCCACCGCTCTTTGCGCAGCATGAAGGCACCGGACACCGCTCCGGCGGCATGGTATTCGCTCAGGATCGGGCGGCCTGGGTCATCATCGCTGGTCGCGATGGCATGGAGCGATGCGCCATCCCCGTTAAACGAAAGGCCGAAATGGTCAGGCACCGTGGCCGAGATATCCAACAAAGACACCGGCGTGTCGCAGGTCCCTGGCGCGACGTCCGGCCCAGCCATGATCATTGGAACGGCGACACTTTCTTGATAGAGGTTCGATTTGCCCCAAAGGCCACGTGCGCCGACATTGTCGCCATGGTCCGAGGTGTAGATCACCGTGGTGTTATCGCCAAATCCTACTTCGTCAAGCGACGCCATGATTTGCCCGACATTGTGGTCGAGCCAAGAGCACAACCCGTAATAGGAGGCCATCGCCTTTAGTCGCTCTTCGTTGTCCTCGAAGCGGGCTTCGCTGTCCATCATGGCGTTCTGTTTCTCGACCCAAGGGTGCCGGGGGTGGCCATCCTCCGGGTGGAGTTTCACCGGCGGCAGGCTGTTCAACGGATAGAGATCATAAAATTCCTGCGGCACGATCAAGGGGAAGTGCGGAGCGACAAGCCCAACATAGAGACACCAGGGCCTGTCGTCGCCAGAGGCGGCGCGGTCGGCAAACCACTGGCGGGTGCGTTCCGTTACGGCGGCATCGTATTCGATGTATTTCGACTGACCCGGGCCGATATATTCGCCCAGCATCCGGCCGCCTCCGGGCGGGCCGACGCGTTCGTCTTCCTTGCGGATCGAGGCCCAGACCATGCCGACACCATTCACCACCTGCATCGGGATATGCTCGGTATCAAAGCCTGCGGGATCTTCGTCAGAGCGGTAATGCAGCTTGCCGATGCTTTCGACCGGGATATGCGCGCCCTGCAATGTATGACCCCATCCCTTGGGCTCACCCGTGTAGGGCATGGCGTTGTCCCAGAGCCGATTCTCATGGACATAGCGCCCCGAGGCAAAGGCCGCCCGCGCGGGCACGCAAATCGGGCTGGGCGTGTAGGCGTCGGCGAAGCGAACCCCGCGCGCCGCCAGTGCATCAAGGTTCGGCGTCTGAACAAAAGGATGCCCGGCACAGCCCATGGCGCGGGCCTGATGTTCGTCGGACATGATGATCAGAAGGTTCGATTGGCTCATGCCGGTGTCACTCCATAAAATCCGTTTTCTCAGCGGCGATCTCGAGCTTGTCGAGAACTTTGCGGAAGGCGTCGATTTCCTCCGGTGTCAACCCGGCCCGCAGGTGGTCTTGGCGGCGGCGGGTGACCGGAAGGGCGCGGTCGAAAATTTCGCGTCCCTGTTCGCTGAGTGTCAGGTGCTGTACGCGGTGGTCGAAGCTATCGGGAGTTGAAGTAATAAGACCTTGTTTTGCGAGGGTTTTTACGTTTCGGCTAAGCAACCCCTTGTCCAGCGCTGTAATGCGCGCCAGATCTGAAAGTCTGGTCTTCCCGGCAGCCCCGACAAGCGCGACAACCCGCCACTGAGCCAGCGTCAGACCCGCTGCGTCCATAAGCACACGCGCGCCCTGTGCATTCAGTTTCGCCTGCACGCGCGACAGGCGGAAGGTCAGGTATTGGTGCAGCGGAAGATCTTCCTGCAGGGCGTCTGCCTCGACTGATCTTGTGAGGGCGGTATTCATGCGCTTCTCCTTTCTTTCACCATCTCGCGAAATGGTTGTCTCGTCAACTTTATTGTTGACCGATCAACATGATTGTGCGTGACTGCGAGTAAATCCAGGGAGGAAGCCATGAAACGTATTCTCAAGGCGGCTGTAGCTGCCGCCAGCCTTGCCGCAATGTCCACTGGCGCATTCGCATCCGACTGGACCCCGCCGGGGCCGATTAAGCTTATGATCGCCTTCAAGGCCGGGGGCGGCGCCGATACCCAGGCGCGCCTGATCGCGGAAGATCTGGAAGCTAAGATGGGTTGGCAATTCATCCCCGAGCAAGTCACCGGTAAAGGCGGCATGAACCTTGTCATGGCGCTCAAGGATCAACCCAACGACGGCTCTGTGATCGGCATGGTTGTGACCGAGGCCATGGGCTATAACATGAAGGTCGCAGATGCAGGCGTGACGCCGTCGGACTACACCGCCATCACCACCACCGCTGGGTTCCAGATGGGCGTGGTTTCGAAAACCGACAAAGGCTGGAAAAGCTTTGACGACATGATCGCTGCCGCTAAAGAAGGCCCGCTCCGTTTCGGCGCGATGAGCCCCAAGTTGGCAGATCTGGCATACTTGTTGGGCAAGGCGCAGGGGGTTGAGTTCAACATCGTCAACGTCAAAGGCGGCAAGGGCGTGATGAACGGCGTCAATGCCGGAGACCTCGACCTAGGCTTCATGGCCGGCATCCAGGGCAAGGGCGTCGCCGCCGGAGACCTGGTCAACCTTGCCTCGGCGCTTTCCGAGCCGCTGAAGCAGACCCCCGACGCGCCGACCTTCGGCGATCTGGGGGTGCAGTTCAGCGCGGATGGCTATTTCCTGATCATCGGTCCGGGTGGCATGCCCGCCGAAGCGCGCGACGCGCTGGCAGCCGCGATTGTCGAAGTGATTTCAACCGACGGCATGAAATCGAACGGGATGATCACCAAGGCCTTTGGCGGTCCTGCGGTGATTGCCGGTGACGATGCGCAAACCCTGATCGAAAGCGATTTCGAGGCCGCTGGCGCCCTGCTTAAGGCCGCATCCGAATAAACCAACTTCAACGGGCCCTGCCGTCGCACTGCGGGGCCCTTCTCTTTTCACCACCGGCGTGGAGTGCCCGATGCGGACCCTTGAGCGTGCAAACCTGATTCTTGGGCTCTGTGCCGTAGTCGCAGGCCTTTTGATCGCCCTAGTCTGGGTGTCTGCCGATGTCACCACCGGCATGATCGAGAAGGTCCGCAGGCAAGTGACCATCGGTGACGCGCTGGCCCCGACGATTGCCGCGGGTTTCATCGGTTTGGGCGGCGTTCTGGTCGCGCTATTTGAAAGCCCTGAGAATGCGCGGCGCATCACCCGCAGGAACCTATGGTTTCTCACCATGCTGCTGCTCACGGTCGGGGTCAGCTTCGCGATCATGCGCTGGCTTTGCCCGGCGCTTGCGAGCCTGCTCACAGAAGAAGGCTATCGCCCCCTGCGCGACACGGCTCCTTGGAAATACATCGGCTTCCTGCTCGGCGGTGCGGGCATGATCGCAGCGCTGATCTCCCTTGTCGAAGGCAGGATCACGCGTCGCGCCGTGCTGGTTGGGCTGGCCGCCGCCATCGCGCTGATCGTGGTCTATGATCTGCCGTTCGATGATCTGCTTTTACCGCCAAACGGGGATGTGTAATGGGCTGGTTTGACTATGTCTGGTTGGGTATTCAGGCGGTTTTTCAGGGGCCTGAGGCCTTTACGATCCTTGGCATCGCCATTCCGATCACCGTTCTGATGATCCTGATGGGGTTCCTCATGGGCATCGCCGTGGGGGCCACGCCGGGGTTGGCCGGACCGATGGCCATGGCCGTGGCCCTGCCGATCCTGATTTCAATTTTCGGCTTCTCACCCGACGCACTGTTGCCGGTTATGGGGTTCCTTTTGGGCATCATGAAAGGGGCCACCATTGGCGGTGCAGTGCCTGCGATCCTGTTCAACACGCCCGGTACACCCGATGCCTATATGACCACGCTTGATGGCTACCCGATGACCAAGCAGGGACAGGCGCGCAAGGCGCTGCGAGTGGCGCATTTCTCATCCGCATCGGGGGATACGTTCTCAGACATCGTTCTGATCCTCTGCGCGCCGTTTCTAGCCGTAGTGGTCGAGCGTTACCTCGACCTGCCGGAGAAAACCGCGCTGCTTATCCTGTCGCTGGCCTTCATAGCCGCCGTAATAGGTGGCTCTGTAGGAAAAGGGCTGATCTCTCTCGGCCTTGGCCTGATGGCGGCTTATGTCGGCACCGGCGAGGACTTCTATCCGCGCCTTAGCATGGGCAGTCAGACCTTGGCGCAGGGCTTCCCCATCGCCGCCGTGGTTCTGGGTGTGTTGATCCTGGGTGAGGTTTTCAAAAGCATCGAAGAGCTCTGGCAGGAAAGCCGCAAATCCGGTGCGATTACCGTCATTGAACAGAAGGGCGATCAGAAACTGCACTGGGCCGATATTCGTCGTCTGCTGCCTTATATCACGCGCTCGGCTGTGATCGGCACCGTCATTGGCGCGCTGCCCGGTATCGGCTCGACCCTTGCGGCCACGCTGGGGTATACCACGGGCCGTGCCGCCCATGCGCGAAAGGGTCGAAAGCCAGCCTTCGGCCATGGCGCTCCCGAGGGCATTGCCGCAACAGAGGCCGCCAATTCGTCCGTGTCCGGTGCTAACCTGATCCCGGTGCTCAGTCTTGGCATTCCGGGCAATGCGGCGGCGGTGTTCTTGATTTTGGCCGCAGACAGTATCGGCGGCTTCAACCCCGGCCCATCGGTGTTCCGCTTCACCGGGGACGCGGTGAACCCTGAACTGGTGATCGCCTTTGGCTTTTTCACCTGCATGATGATTGCCAACCTGCTCAATTGGACCATCGGCGGCGCCTTCATGCGCTCGATGGGCTTTATGAGCCACATCCCGAAGCACATCCTTTTGCCGGTCGTGCTGCTTCTGACGCTGACCTCGATCTATGTGCAGGAAACCCGCATGGCCGCGATCTGGTTCACCATCGGCTTCGGCGTTCTCGGCTACCTGATGCGCCGTCTCGGGATTTCTCCGCTGCCGTTTGTCATTGCCTATATCCTTGGCGCCAAGCTCGAGGAGAGCGCCCGTCAGGCCTTTGCCGCCACCGGCGGCGATGCCTGGTTCCTGTTTGCCAGTCCGGTGTCCATCGCCTTCATGATTCTTACTGTGATGGTGATCGTCCTATCCCTTCGTAAACCTAAAGAGGCCAAGACATGACCCGCCCCAATATCCTTCTGATTTCAGCTGACCAGCAACGCGCAGATTGTTTCGGCTTCATGGGGCGCAAGGTGAAAACCCCGCATCTGGATCAACTGGCTGCCGATGGCACCCACTTTACCGCCTGCATTACGCCGTCAGTCGTATGCCAACCGGCGCGTGCGTCGATCCTGACCGGGCAGCTATGTCGCACCCACGGTGTGCATGACAACGGCATCGATCTCAATCCCGAGAAAGGTGAGAAAGGCTGGGCCGGAGCGATGGCAGCAGCGGGCTATGAGACCAGTTTTTTTGGCAAGGCGCATTTCTCGACCTATCACACTTATGATCCCACCGGCACACCCGAGTGCCTGCGCTCGTCCGCGCAATATGGCGAGGAGTGGAACGGGCCCTATATGGGTTTCCAGCACCTTGAATTGATGCTTGTCGGCCACAACTGGTGGGCCCCGGAAAAACCGCCCGCGGGACAACACTATGAACGTTTCTACCACGCGGATGGGCGCGGTGATGAGCGCACCAAGCTGATGTGGGAAAACGCGGGCGACACCAAGGGGGCCGCGCAGGTCTGGCATTCCAAATTACCCACTGCGTATCACAACACCACTTGGACATCGGATCGGTTCATCGAGTGGTTGGGTCACGGGCGTGACGAGGAAAAACCATTTTGCACCTGGGTCAGCTTCCCCGATCCGCACCATCCCTTTGATTGCCCGGAACCATGGTCGCGGCTGCACGACCCGGCCAAGGTTGATCTGCCGGAAAATCGAACACGGAATTACGAGGGCAAACCCTGGTGGCACAAGGCCGCGATGGAGGGCGAACCGGCAGACAAGAAATACGCCGAGGTGCGCAAACAGTATTCCCGCATCCAGCCGCAAACCGACGAGCAACTGCGCGAGATCATTGCCAACACCTATGGCCAGATTTCGTATATCGACCACGAGGTCGGCCGAATGCTGATCGCCTTGCAACAGGTCGGGTTGGATGAGAACACCATCGTGATCTACATCAGCGATCACGGCGATTGGCTGGGCGATCATGGACTGATCCTCAAGGGACCGATGCACTACGAGGGCCTGCTGCGTGTGCCGATGATCGTGCGCGGTCCGGGGGTCCGCAAGGGAGTCTCGGTCGATCAACCGGTCTCGACCCTTGATCTGGGTCCGACCTTCTATGACTACGGAGAGGCGGCCCCGCTTCAGACCCAGCACGGCAACAGCCTGCGCCCGCTTTTTGAGGACGCTGATGCCACCCGCGAATTTGCCCTCAATGAATGGGGCCTGGGTCCGGGGCGCGTGGGCGTGGCGCTGGAACTCAGGACCGCCCGCACCCGGACCCATAAGATGACGATTGATCTGAATTCGGGTGCAGGTGAGCTTTATGATCTGGTCAACGACCCGAGCGAGCAAGCAAACCTGTTTGATGACCCGGCCTCGGCAGAGACACGCACATTGCTGGAAAGCTATATCGCCACACGACCCGATGACATGCTGCCGAACCAAGAGGCCGTCGGCACTGCTTGACTGTTCATGACCAGGGCTTTCCCAGAACGGAGAAAACTAAAACAACTCAACATCAACGGCAGGTGTTTTTGATGGCGCCTGCTGGAATCTGACGATGACAGCCCGACATCGGAAAACTGTGCCGCGAAGCTCAGCTCTGTCCGGGGCTTTCGAGGCTGGAAACCGTGCGGCGAAAGTGCGGTCTCGGTTCTGGCGAAAACGATGCCTGTGGATGACCGGTCTGCCGACATTTGCAGCGACGCTGCGTATCTTGTGCCGCAACTGCAAAACAATGCTGCGTCAGCTGTCTGACGTCAGCACCAATGGGACAGTTTAGGGTGATTTGATAAGAGAGGGTTTCTGGCTCATCGTAACCACCAAGGAGTGAAGATGAGACAGAAACCCGGAAGCAAGCAGAGCCACGGCGAGAAGATCATCAAAGACATCCGCCGGGTCACGCGCAAGCAATATTCTGCGGAAGAGAAGATCAGGATCGTTCTGGACGGCCTGAAGGGCGAGGACAGCATTGCCGAGCTGTGTCGACGTGAGGGTATTGCCCAGAGCCTCTATTACAGCTGGTCGAAGGAGTTCCTCGAAGCTGGGAAGAAGCGGCTGGCTGGGGACACAGCGCGTGCGGCGACGTCGAGCGAGGTCAAGGTTCTGCGCCGTGAGGCCCGTGATCTGAAGGAGGTCGTGGCAGAACAGGCGCTGGAGCTACGGCTGCTCAAAAAAAGCATGCTCGGGGATGGGGGCGACGACGAATGAGGTATCCCGCATCCGAGAAGCTGGAGATTATCCGGCTGGTCGAACAGTCCCATTTGCCGACCAAACGCACGCTGGACAAGCTGGGCATCCCCAGGACCACTTTCTATCGCTGGTATGACCGGTATCTGGCCGGTGGTCCCGAGGCGCTGGAAGACCGCCGCCCCAGGCCGTCGCGGGTCTGGAACCGCATTCCTGGGCCGGTTCGCGAGAAGATCAAGGATTTAGCCTTGCAGGAAAGTGACCTGTCCCCACGCGAGTTGGCCATACGCTTCACCGACACGGAAAAGTATTTTGTGTCAGAGGCTTCTGTGTATCGCATCCTCAAATCCTGCGATCTGATCACCAGCCCGGCCTATGTGGTTCTGTCGGCGGCCGATGAGTTCCGGGACAAGACGACCCGGCCGAACCAGCTGTGGCAGACCGACTTCACCTATCTCAAGGTTATCGGCTGGGGCTGGTTCTATCTCTCGACGATCCTCGACGACTTCAGCCGTTACATCATCGCCTGGAAGCTCTGCACGACGATGAAAGCGGGCGATGTGACCGACACCCTGGACCTGGCCCTACAAGCCTCAGGCTGTGACCAGGCGACGGTGCTGCACAAACCGCGACTGCTCAGTGACAATGGGGCGAGTTACATCTCGGGCGAACTGGCCGAATGGCTGGAAGATCGGCAGATGGATCACATCCGCGGCGCCCCGTACCACCCGCAAACCCAGGGCAAGATCGAGCGCTGGCATCAGACCCTGAAGAACCGCATCCTGCTGGAAAACTACTATCTGCCCGGCGATCTCAGGCAGAAGGTCGACGCCTTCGTCGAGCATTACAACCATCGGCGCTATCACGAGAGCCTGCAGAACCTCACCCCGGCCGACGTCTACTTCGGGCGCGGTCAGACCATCCTGCAACAGCGAGAAAGGATCAAACGAAAGACTATCGAAACCCGGCGCTTGCTTCACCGAAGATCCGCCGCATAATCAGACCAACCAGATGTGCCAGACCCTCTCTTAGATCAGGCCGCCAACTGGCCCAAAAACTCTGACGACGGACACTGCATCTTTGGAGGTTCGCGCTGGCCACGATGGCCGGGATTATTCCAGCGAGTTTTTTGCTCGCTCACATGGGCAGCCAGGCGATGAACGGAGATGCCCGCACTGCCACATGGACCGCGCTTGCGCTCGGTGGCTTTACGGGCCTGTCGGTTCTCTTTGCCGCGACGCGAAAGACCGGTACGCAACGGGAGGAGAGCTGATATGGCCAATCATTCTCACGCTGGACACATGCCGAGTTCCGGCAAGGCCCTTGTGATTTCTGCCTGGCTCACCGGCGTCTATTTCGTGATCGAACTGGCCGTCGGGCTCTGGACCGGCTCAATCGCCGTCCTGTCGGATGCGTTTCACACCCTGTCGGCGGTTGGCGGTGTTCTCGTGGCCATCATCGCGCAGCGGATTGCGCGCCGCCCGGCGGATTCGGCGCGCAGTTTCGGCTGGTACCGCGCCGAGATCATCGGCGCGCTGGTGAATGGTGGCTTTCTTCTCGGCATGGCGCTTCTGGTGATCTGGATGGGCGCGATTCGGCTCGGAAATCCGATCCCCCTGGCCACAAGCCCAATGCTTTGGGTCGCCTTCGGTGGCCTGGTCACAGAGGTCATCTCGCTGGGGCTGATGTGGCAATCGAGCAAAGACGATCTGAATGCCCGCGGCGCGCTCTGGCACATCATCCAGACCTTTGTCGGCAGCCTCCTGATCATCGTGACCGCTCTCGTGATCGAGTTCACCGGCTTTCTCGCGATCGACCCGATCCTCGGCATGGCGTTCGGGGTGGTTCTCCTCTGGGCCTCCGTCGGCGTAATCAAAGAAGCGGTCCACATTCTCATGGAAGGCACGCCCGAGGGAACGGATCTCGACGCTGTGATGGCGGATCTGAACGGCCAGGACGGGGTTCTGGATGTTCACCACGTGCATGCTTGGACGCTGACCAGCGGCAAACACGCGTTTTCCGCCCATATCCGCCATCAGTCACCCGCCGAGGCCGCGGACTTGCTGAACAGGGCCTATCGGCGGCTGACGGAACAGTATGGGTTTCACATGGTCACGCTGCAGCTCGAAACAGAGTGTCTCGACGAGCGCCACGCGCGGGACCTTGATATAGTCCAGATAGCGGCCGCAAAGGCTGCGCAAGAAAAGACTGATGTGCGAGATGCGCATCCGCACCCAAGCCCTAACACAGAAGGGCCGTAGACTGTGATGGACACGATACTAGCCGCAGAGCCGGAAGTTCGTCTGACGGCGTTTTTGAGTGTGCTGGCCGCTATGGCGCTTTGGGAAGTCGCCGCCCCGCGTCGGCGGCGTGACATTCCGCGTGTCATCCGTTGGTCGAACAACCTGGCTCTTGTCGTGATCGATACGGCGATCCTCCGGTTGTCTTTCCCAATCCTGGCCGTTGGTCTGGCGGTCATGGCCGAGGAGCGGGGCTGGGGCCTGTTCAACACTATCGAGGTTCCTTTTTGGCTGGTTGTGATCCTCGCCATGCTGCTTCTCGATTTCGCCATTTACCTGCAGCATGTCATGTTCCATGCCGTTCCAGCTTTATGGCGGCTGCACCGTATGCATCATTCGGACCTCGAATTCGACGCAACGACTGGATTACGCTTTCATCCGATTGAGATCCTCATCTCGATGGCGATCAAGCTAACCTTGGTCGCAGCGCTTGGTCCGCCCGCCGTCGCGGTTTTGTTGTTCGAGATCATCCTCAACGCCACGGCACTCTTCAACCATGCCAACATCAACCTGCCGAGACCAGTCGACCGGTGGCTCAGATGGATCGTCGTCACACCCGACATGCACCGCGTGCATCATTCTGTCGATCCGCGCGAAACCAACTCAAACTACGGCTTCAACCTGCCGTGGTGGGACCACCTCATGGGTACTTATGTTGCCCAGCCCGCGAAGGGCCACGAGGGAATGACGATCGGTATCGAGCAGTTTCGCACGACGCGCGACCTCTGGGTCGACAGGATGTTGATCCAGCCCGTTCGCGGGCCAGCAAGCGGGCACGCCCTGGATACATCCGCCCTCACGCCGACAGAGCAGGAACAGCCTCTGGACTCTCAAAAACACAGTTCTACGGTCTCGGATACTTCAAAAAGGAACACATGATGAAAAAACGCACATTTTTGCTGGCCGGAGCGGCTGCCACACTCCCCCTGCGAGCACTGGCCAACACGGAACCCGTCATTAAAGTCCTGAAAACCCCCACCTGCGGGTGCTGTACGGCCTGGGTCGATCATGTCCGGCAAGCGGGCTTCACAGTCGAGGCGCAGGATGTCGATCAGGATGCGCTTTATGCGTTCAAAGACCGGCTACAAATCGCTCCAGAACTTGCTGGATGTCACACGGCGATCATAGGTGACTATTTTATCGAGGGCCACGTGCCTGCCGCGGACATCACGCGGCTGCTGGCAGAGCAACCGGTGGCGCGCGGGTTGACGGTCCCCGGTATGCCGATGAGTTCGCCCGGCATGGGCGGTCCCGGGGCCGGTGACGCTTTTGACACCTTGCTTGTTGGCTCCGACGGCGCGACCTCGGTCTTCGCGAGCCATAGCTGATCGGCTTATGGGCGCAGGTGATAGGTCCCGCGGGACGGGTTCATGACCCGCCCGTCATGCACAAGCTTTCGCAGCGTTCTGTAGGCCGCCTCATGGCTCAGCTGTAACCGGGCGGCGAACTCGACCACGGAGCCATCGAGCAGGCCCGCGACCAACCCCGCCATCACCCGGTCCTCTGCGCGCCGGATGCCGACGATCTCCAGCATCTGTCGCTGCGCCTGTATCTGTCGAGCGGCCTGACGGCCATAGGCGCGGGCAAATGCCGGGTCGGCAAAGGCGGCCAAGACAGCAGCCTTGTCGATCCGGATCAGCGCTCCCGCCTCAACACAGACCGCATCGCAATGATAGACCTTTGAAAACACCGAAGCTTCGGCAAAGCTTGTCCCGGCTTGAGCACGGTGAATGATGAACCGGGAGTGGGCAAAACTTGGTGGTTAAGCGGCCCGCTTTGAGACGCCTAGCCTTCCGTCAAGCACAGCGGCCCGAGTGACGGCAACCCGATGCGCGCCCCGCGGTGACCATCTCATGCGCCGCCGCT
>NZ_JBDOQR010000095.1:0-12993 GCF_039839315.1 Phaeobacter sp. CAU 1743
TTCGCAAAGATCAAGGAATTCAGAGCCATAGCGACCCGCTACGAAAAGACAACGTCCAGCTACGCCGCCAATTGGCATCTCGCGGCTGCCATCATCGCCTCACGATGAATGTCCACAGACCCTAGCATTGATTAAGCGGATGGTAACAATTGTTAAGGTTTTACCCCTGTCGTGCCCCATTTCCGCCATCTTCCCCAAGCAATCATAAACGCCAGCCACCAAAATCCGAAGACCGTCGTCCGAAACAGAACGGGCATAGGGGATGTGTAATATGAGTGTGCGTCGCAGAGCCGCAAAAGATATCAGTAAGGACGTCCTGACCCGGCAGATGGCCCGGATGCGCGCCTTTGCGCGGGATGACAGCGGCGCCATGGCCGCACCGACCATTTTCTTCTTTCTGGCCATGCTGACCGTTGGCGGCATCGGTATCGACCTGATGCGGATGGAGCGCGACCGGACGGTTCTGCAATACACGCTGGACCGCGCGGTGCTGGCGGCTGCCGATCTGGACCAGCCACTGGCCCCCGAGGTGGTGGTGCAGGATTACCTGAGCAAAGCCGGAATGGAAGAATACTATCAACCGCCTCAGGTCTCTCAGGGGCTCGGCTACAAAAGCGTCGAAAGTACAATCAACACGACCTTCAGCGCCCACATGCTGAAGTTCTCTGGCGGCGGCGACATGCCGATGTACGCCAATTCGCGCGCCGAAGAGACCATCGGCAGCGTAGAAATTTCCATGGTGCTGGATATCTCCGGCTCGATGAACTCGAACCGGCGGCTGATCAACCTCAAGTCCGCCGCGCATAGTTTCATCGATCAGATCACCCAGAACACCAACACCGACAACCTGTCGATCTCGATCATTCCCTATGCCACCCAAGTCAACGCGGGCGAAGCGCTTCTGAGCAAGTACAACGCAGGCTTCGATGACCTTCCGGCAAGCGAATGGAACTACTCGCACTGCGTGAACTTCGTCTACGATCAATACGCCAAGACAACGCTGGACCCGGCCGAGCGGTTGGAGCGCACAGCGCATTTCGACCCGTTCACCTATTCTGAGAACATGATCGCCCGCCCGGTCTGCCCGACACGTGACGGATCGGCCATCCTGCCCTTCACCAACGATCCGACCACCCTGCACAATTACATCGACGGGCTGACAGCCTGGGGCAATACCTCGATCGATATCGGCATGAAATGGGGCTCTGCCCTGCTGGACCCGACCGCGAGGCCGGTTGTCAACTCACTGATTGACGATGGCGAGATCGAAGCGCAGTTTCTGAACCGTCCAACCGAGTATAACAACGGCGACACGCTGAAGATCATCATTCTGATGTCCGACGGCGAGAACACAAACCAATACATGATCAACCCTTCGCGCCGCAGCACCATGTCAGATGTCTGGTACAACGCTGAAACTGGGCGCTACTCCGTTTACCACTCCAATGGCACGAAAAGTTACTACTGGCCGCACAAGAACGACTGGTACGATCACCCCTACGGTAACGGCACCCAAACCGTATGTGATTACAGCTATCCGTACGAATGCGCGGCAGTGGACGAGCCCGGCACCGCCGTACAACTGAAATACCACGAGCTTTTTGCACGGGCCTCGCTCGCATGGAACGCGCGCTACAACTACGAGTTCAGTTCCAGCGCCTGGGCAGACTGGTACAATGCCGGAACGTATTTCCACAATCGCGTAGCCAAAGACCAGCACACCAAGAATATCTGCGACCGCACCCGGGACAAGGGCGTGATGATCTACACCGTCGGCTTCGAAGCGCCCCGCAACGGGACCCGCGTGCTGGAAGACTGCGCCAGCTCGCCCGCACATTTCTTTGATGTGGACGGACTGGAAATCTCCGAGGCCTTTGCCTCGATCGCCACTTCCATCCGCCAGCTGAGGCTGACCCAATGATCCGCCACATGCATACCGCCCTTACGCGTTTCCGCCGTCAGGACGACGGCAGCGCCACGCTGGAATTCGCCATCATCATCCCGGCCTTCCTAATGATCCTGATGTCCACCGTTGAGCTGGGTCTGGTCAATATCCGCCAGTCGCAGCTGGAGCGGGCACTGGATCAGACGGTACGCGAGCTGCGTCTTTCAACGGGTGAGCCAGCGCAACATGACGCAATCCGCGACCGTGTATGCGCCCTGTCGGGCTTCATCGAGAATTGTGCCACCTCCCTGCGTCTGGAGATGGTCAGCCAGGACCCCTTTAACTGGACCGGCATCAACCCCGAACCCGACTGCGTCAGCCGCATCGAAGACGTGCAGCCAGTGCGCACATTCACAAACGGGCAGTCCAACGAGCTGATGCTGATCCGCGCCTGCATGAAATTCCGTCCGATTTTCTCCGATTGGGGGTTGGGCGGAGATCTGGGCAAGGATGCGGACGGCCGTGTCAGCCTTTTTGCCGCGTCAGCCTTCGTTCAGGAACCGAGGTAAGCCATGTTCAAAGCCCTGCGTCACCGCCTGAAATCCTTCTGTCGCGACAGCGAAGGCTCGGTCTCGGTTGAATTCGCGCTTTATGCGCCGCTTCTTCTGGGAACCTTTGCGGCCTTTTACACCTTCTTTGATGCCTTCCGGCAGGAAAGCATGAACCTGAAGGCGGCCTACACGATCTCAGACCTGATCTCGCGCGAGACCAATTACATCAACGACACCTATCTGGACAGTATGTACGCCATGGCCGGGCTGCTGATCCGCGGTGACAGCTCGCTTGGAATGCGGGTATCTGTCGTACGCTGGGATGAAGCAGACCAAAGCTATTACGTGGACTGGTCAAAAGTGCGCGGTGGTGGCTACGAGGAATGGACCGATGCCACCATCCATCTGGTTAAGGACGATCTGCCGTCGATGCCCGATCAGGAACGCGTGATCCTGGTGGAAACCAACAACACGGTGGAACCGGCCTTCCGCATCGGCCTTCCGACGATGGATATCAACAACTTCGTCTTCACCCGCCCGCGTTTTGCGCCGCAGGTCGTCTTTGTCGAAGACAAGGCCAACGGCAACAGCCACAACGACAATTCGATGGGCCTCTGAACCCGCCTCTGGCTGGAACGGTTTAATCAGATAACAACAGAAGAGAAAGCGCGCTCTGTGTCAGCGCGCTCAACCTTCGAGGTCAGCACCCATATCGCGCCGGGCGATCATGGCCGCCAGAATTTCCGACATAGCCTTGCTTTGCGAGCCAGGCGTCACCCCACCAACCCCGATCCGGCGCCCCATGCGCCACCAGAGGCCTGGCATCCAGGCGCGGGAACCCGGGGTTTTCCGGCGCATCAGAAACCCGTTCGAAGGCTTGAAGGCAAAGAAACCGCGATCGATGGTTTCGATATCCGCAACCCGTGCAATCTCGGTCCCGTCCGTGCAGCGCAACACCTCTTCAGTGAGCTCGATCCGATAGGCCGTCGCCTGCCACATGCGCACCGACAGCCAGAGAGCGGCGCAGCCAACCACCAGAAGAAACACCAGCCAGGCTGCCGAGGGCGGCGTGGAAAAGGCCACGTAGATCAGGATAACCCCCACCGAAGCCAGCATCCCTACTCCCATGACACGCCGGGGACCGGATGCCTCGATCTTTGCCACCACCTCGTCATTCATGCGCCTGTCTCCTGCACTGTGCTGTAGCGCGGCATAGCCTGAAAAGGCGCAGGCGAACAGCCCTGCGATGCAATGCGACCCTCGGCGGGCCGGTATTGCGCATTTGCGCACAGTGCCTCTCCCACCATCGTGATTTGCGGGCAGCCCAAACCCCTCTATCTGTACATCAAAGCGAAAAGGCCAGGAGACTCCAAATGTCCATCAGACCGATTGTCGAGACCCGCAACGCCATGCCGACCATGGAAGGCGCCGGTGTAAAGCTGCACAGGGCCTTTGGATTTCATGACCCCAGCGAACTGGATCCGTTCCTGCTGTTCGATGACTTCCGCAATGAGCACCCGCAGGACTATATGCGCGGCTTTCCCTGGCACCCCCACCGCGGCATCGAGACCATCACCTATGTGCTCTCCGGCACCGTGGAGCACGGCGACTCGCTGGGCAACACCGGCACGCTGGGCGCCGGTGACGTGCAATGGATGACCGCGGGATCCGGCATCCTGCACCAGGAGATGCCAAAGGGAAACATCAACGGCCAGATGCACGGTTTTCAGCTGTGGGGAAACCTGCCCTCCAGCCAGAAGATGACCGATCCGCGCTACCAGGATGTCGAAGGCAAGGAGATCCCCGAGATCATCGACGATGACGGCACCCGCGTCAAAGTCATCGTAGGAGAGTTCTGGGGCAAGACCGGCCCGGTGGATGGCATCGCCGCAGACCCGCAGTATCTCGATATCTTTGTGCCTGCCGGGGTCAAGAAGACCTTCAAGATCGACACCTACCGCCGCGCCTTTGCCTATATCTTCGAAGGTCAAGGCGCCTTTGTGGATGCATCCCGCCCACAGGGTGTTCTGCTGGAAAAAGAAGTCGCAGGCGAAGAACTGCACATTCGCGACATGTCTGGCGACCGTACGCTGGTGCGTTTTGGCACCGGCGAAGAGATCACCGTTCAGGCCGGTCCCGAAGGTCTGCGCTTCCTGCTGATTTCAGGCGCGCCGATCGAGGAGCCGGTGGCCTGGCATGGCCCGATCGTGATGAATACCCAGGCGGAGCTGCGTCAGGCCTTCCGCGATCTGAACAACGGCACCTTCATCAAACCGGCGCACTAAGCCCGGCCCCTACCCTGCCTCCGATCCATCCGGGGGCAGGCCAAACCGGCGGATCAGGCCGCGACGGCCTTGCGTACCATGTCCCAGTAGATCGTCTCGACCTCCCGCAGCGACAGGCGGCCGCCGGTGCGATACCAGGTCATGACACCATTCAGCATCGCGATTACCGCCAGCGTTGCGATCTTGGTGTCAGGGATCCGGAACACCCCCTCCTCCACGCCTTGCTTCAGCACCGCCTCTAGCGCGTCCTCATAGTTGCGACGCATGGTTTCGATGACGGCGAAGTTCTCATCTGACAGGTTGCGTAGCTCCATGTAGGCGATGAAGACCGCATCTGGCCGCTCCATATGGAAGCGAATGTGAAACCGCACGAAACGTTCCAACTCCCCCAGCGCGTCCTCCACCGCTGGATCCGCCTGCCAAGCCTCCATCAACTCACTCATGTGGCGCTGCATCAGGCTGAACAGCAGGCTTTGCTTGTCCGGCGTATAGTTATATAGCGCCCCGGCCTGCACCCCGACCTCCGCCGCGATCTGGCGCATCGACACGGCGGCGTAGCCATGCTGCGCAAACAGCCGCAGCGCCGCCGCCTGAATGCGCGGGCCGGTAATATCGGAGTGTGAGCCTTGAGTACGTGCCATGCGCTCAAAGCTAACTGAACGTTCGTTCAGATAAAAGCCCCGCTTGTGCCTTGGGCCGCAATTGTGCATCAAAGATCCCAGCGGACAATAATGACCCGCCTGATGCTTCAAAATCCCGTGACCCGATGATGCCCCTGCGTTCTGCCCACCTCACCCTTTTTGCTCTGCTACCGATGGTGGTCGTGGCTGCGGCCTGCACCCGAGTGCCGGAAATCGAGGACAGGCTTTCCCCCAATATGCGCTCGGCAAGTTATCCGCCGCTGCTGCCCGTAGACCAGCTGGTTACCCCTCTGCCGGTCCCTGAAGAGCAAAGCAGCGATTTGGAGCAGGAGATGGCGGCCCGCACCGCGCGCCTGCAGGCCCGGGCAGAAAAGCTCAGGAACGCCCAGAACTGAGCCATTTGCGCCCCTGGCGCCACCCTTTCCAATTTCTGATACCGCTTTCCGGCGCCACTCGGTCCGGCGCCGTTGCACCGCTGCGCCGAACCCGCTAAGGCGGGGCAAAGATTATGTGACAAAGGATCTCCAGCTATGACAGAGCCGCTTCGCCTTGGGATTGCAGGTTTGGGCACGGTCGGCGTAGGCGTGGTAAGAATTATCCGCCGCCAGGCCGAACTGCTGGAGGCGCGCACAGGCCGCCCTGTTGTGATCACCGCTGTATCAGCCCGTGACGCGACCAAGGATCGCGGCGTTTCGCTGTCCTCCTATGCCTGGGAAACCGATCCCGTGGCGCTGGCAAAACGCGACGATATCGACGTTTTTGTCGAACTGATGGGCGGCCACGAAGGCGCTGCCAAAGAGGCGACCGAGGCGGCGCTGGCCGCTGGCAAGGACGTTGTCACCGCAAACAAGGCGCTGCTGGCGATCCACGGTCAGGCTCTGGCCGAACAGGCCGAGGCAGCAGGCCGCGTGATCCGTTTCGAAGCCGCCGTCGCAGGCGGTATCCCGGTGATCAAATCCCTGACCGAGGGCCTTGCCGGTAACGAGATTACCCGCGTCATGGGCGTGATGAACGGCACCTGCAACTACATCCTGACCCGGATGGAGCATTCCGGCCTGCCTTATGAGACGGTCTTCAAAGAGGCCGACGATCTGGGCTATCTCGAAGCTGATCCGACGCTGGACGTGGGCGGCATCGACGCCGGGCATAAACTCGCCCTGCTGGCCGCGATTGCCTTTGGCACCAAACCGGCCTTTGACGATGTGCAGCTGGAAGGCATCCAGCGGATCGCCATCGAAGACATCCGCCACGCCGCTGACATGGGCTTTAGGATCAAGCTTCTGGGCGTCGCGCAGACCTCTGCCCGCGGGCTGGAACAGCGCATGGCGCCTTGCCTGGTGCCCGCGAATTCGCCGCTGGGCCAGCTGGAAGGCGGCACCAACATGGTCGTGATCGAAGGCGATGCCGTCGATCAGATCGTACTGCGCGGCCCCGGTGCCGGCGAGGGCCCGACCGCCAGCGCCGTGCTCGGCGATATCTGCGATATCGCGCGGGGTCTGCGCATTGCTACCTTTGGTCAGCCCGCCGCCACCCTGCAGGAAGCGCCCTCGGCCATGTCCGGCCTGCCCGCGCCCTATTATCTGCGCATGGCGCTTCAGGACAAACCCGGTGCCCTGGCCAAGGTTGCCGCGGCGCTTGGCGATGCGGGCGTATCTATCGACCGGATGCGCCAGTACGGCCATTCCGAAACAATCGCCCCGGTTCTCATCGTGACCCACAAATGCACCAGCGCCATGCTGGACGATGCCCTTGCCGGTCTGGCAGCCACCGGCGTCGTCGATGGCGCGCCTGTGGCCCTGCGTATCGAAGAACTCTGAGGCGACGCCCTGCCCTCATCCAGAAGGCAGAACCATGAAATACCGCGCGGAATGGCCACGGAACTGGTCCAATCCGCGCGATCATCCCTTGCCCGCAGCGCCCTGCGCGGGGTATCGACAAGCAACCCATACGGATTGACACAGGATTATTGAGTATGACCTCGACCAGCTCTGACGCCCCCTTTCACGACCGCATGCTGTCTCTGGGCCTGGCCCGGGTCGCCGAACAGGCCGCACTGGCCTCTGCCTCGCTGATCGGGCGCGGCGACGAAAAAGCTGCCGACCAGGCCGCCGTGAACGCCATGCGTGAACAGCTGAACCTCTTGGACATCGCAGGCGTCGTCGTCATCGGCGAAGGGGAACGGGACGAGGCTCCGATGCTGTTCATCGGCGAAGAGGTCGGCACCGGCAATGGTCCTGGCGTGGACATCGCGTTGGACCCGCTTGAAGGCACAACCCTGACCGCCAAGGACATGCCCAACGCGCTGACTGTGATCGCCATGGGTCCGCGCGGCTCGATGCTGCACGCGCCCGACACCTATATGGACAAGCTGGCCATCGGCCCGGGCTACCCCGAAGGCGTCGTTTCGCTGGATATGTCCCCGCGTGAACGGGTCGAGGCGCTGGCCAAGGCCAAGGGCTGCGCGCCGTCGGACATCACCGTTTGCATTCTGGAACGCCCCCGCCACGAAGCGATGATCGCCGAAGTGCGTGAAACCGGCGCCTCGATCCGCCTGATTACCGATGGTGACGTGGCCGGCGTCATGCATTGCGCCGAATCCGAAGTGACCGGCATCGACATGTACATGGGCCAGGGCGGCGCCCCCGAGGGCGTTCTGGCCGCTGCGGCGCTGAAATGCATGGGTGGTCAAATCTTTGGTCGTCTGCTGTTCCGCAACGATGACGAAAAGGGCCGCGCCGCCAAAGCTGGCATCACCGACCTGGACCGCGTCTACACCCGTGACGAGATGGTCACCCAGGACGTGATCTTTGCCGCCACAGGCGTTACCGGCGGCTCGCTGCTGCCGCGCATCAAGCGCGAGCCGGGCTGGCTGGAAACCACCACCCTGCTGATGCGGTCGAAAACCGGTTCGGTCCGCCGCATGTCCTACCGCACCCCGGTTGAGGCACAGGGCTGATCCAGCCAACTGTCAGGCCGGAGCGCAGCGGCGCGACGGCTCGGTCGGATTAAATTTTCAAAGGGCCGGGTCCGCAGGGCCCGGCCTTCCTGCATGGGAGAGATGCGTGAGCTTTCTAGGGGTTGAACAGTCACTCACCGGACGGCGCTGGCTGGGTCCGGGCATCGATCTGGAACGCGCGGCCGAAGCCATGGCTCAGCAAACGGGCCTGCCCGCCGCCGTTTGTCAGGTCCTCGCCCGGCGCGGCGTTCCCGCCCATGAGGCAACCGGCTTCCTGACCCCTGCGCTGAAGGATCTGCTGCCCGATCCCCGGCGCATGAAGGACATGGAGACCGCCGCTGGCCGGTTCCTGCAAGCGGTGGAACAGCGCCAGCGCATCGCCATCTTTGCTGATTACGACGTCGACGGCGGCAGCTCTGCGGCGCTTCTCTTGGTCTGGCTGCGGGCCATGGGACAGGATGCGACGCTCTATATCCCCGACCGTATCGACGAGGGTTACGGCCCAAATGACGCCGCCATGTCAGCGCTGGCGCACGATCACGACCTGATCGTCTGTGTCGATTGCGGTACACTTTCGCATGGACCGATCGCAGCGGCCAAGGGCGCCGATGTGATCGTGCTGGACCACCACCTAGGCGGCGAAACCCTGCCCGACTGCGTCGCCGTGGTGAACCCCAACCGGCAGGATGAAGACGGGGACCTGGGCTATTTCTGCGCTGCAGGCGTGGTGTTTCTGATGCTGGTCGAGGTGCGACGGCAGGCCCGGGAAAAGGGGCTTGGGACCGGGCCAGATCTGATGGCCCTTCTGGATCTTGTTGCCCTTGCCACGGTGGCGGATGTGGCGCCGCTGATCGGCGCCAACCGGGCGCTGGTGCGTCAGGGGTTGAAGGTGATGGCGGCGCGCAAACGCGTGGGCCTGGTGGCGCTGGCCGATGTCAGCCGCATGGATTCGGCGCCCTCCACCTATCACCTGGGCTTTCTGCTGGGACCGCGGGTCAATGCCGGCGGGCGCATCGGCAAGGCGGATCTGGGCGCGCGTCTTCTGGCCAGCGACAACCCGCATGAGGCCGCAGCGCTGGCCGAACGCCTTGACCAACTCAATACCGAACGCCGCGACATCGAGAACGCCGTGCGCGCCGCCGCGCTGGAGCAGGCCGAAGCACGCGGGCTTGATGCACCGCTGGTCTGGGCCGCCGGCGAAGGCTGGCACCCGGGCGTTGTCGGCATCGTTGCCTCGCGCCTGAAAGAGGCCGCAGGCCGCCCGGCGGTGGTCATCGGTCTGGACGGAGACGAGGGCAAGGGATCAGGTCGCTCGGTCAGCGGCATAGATCTGGGCGCAGCGATCCAGCGGCTAGCCAACGAGGGCCAATTGATCAAGGGCGGTGGGCACAAGATGGCCGCCGGTCTGACCGTCGCGCGGGATAAACTCGAAGAGGCGATGGCGCGGCTGGGCGATCTGCTGGCTAAACAAGGCGCCGGGGACCTTGGCCCTGCGGATGTGAAGCTCGACGGGATGCTGATGCCCGGCGCCGCCTCGATCAACCTGATCGAGCAGATTGAACAGGCCGGTCCCTTTGGCGCCGGTGCCCCTGCCCCGCGCTATGCCTTTCCCGATCTTGAGGTCCGCTTTGCCAAACGGGTCGGAGAATCGCATCTGAAACTGTCGCTGAGCGACGGGCTGAGCAGCGGCATTGACGCCATCTGTTTCGGCGCCTTCGACACCGACCTTGGCCCCCGGCTGCTGGATCATGGCGGCGCCCGATTCCACTTTGCCGGACGGCTGGAGATCAACACCTGGGGCGGTCGTCAAAGCCCGCAGTTGCGCCTGGAGGACGCCGCGCCAGCGTCCTGAAGGGCGCTTTCTCCGGCAGGAAAATATTTTCGCTGAAACCCCGTTTTTTCGCTTGCGGCAACTGACGGGAATATCTAAACACCGCTCACACACAGAGTGGCCCGTTCGTCTATCGGTTAGGACGCCAGGTTTTCAACCTGGAAAGAGGGGTTCGATTCCCCTACGGGCTGCCACTTTCCCTTCCTGAATAGCAAATTTTGCCGCCTGGGCTGTCGTGGTATTCACTGATCTGCGTCCAACACCTTTCGTGTTGGAGGGGGCCTAGTCACCTATCACAAAGCCGCTCCAGAGCCCCTTCATCCCCTGACGATCTCCGCGCCGTGAGGATGTCGGCCCCAGTGGCCAATTCAGGCATTCCGAAAGAGAAGCGGCCGCAGACCCAAAGGTCCACGGCCGCTTCCAGTCACTATCTGTTCAGGCTCACGCCATGATCAGCACATCGTCAAAGACCAGAGTCTCGATGCTGGTCAGAGTATCGACATGGCCAGTGGCGTTATCGGTGACTTCCCAAGAGCCGGATCCGTTGTCCACGACAGTAAAGTCGCTCTGAACCCCGTCAAACTCGGCGCGGTCGTCACCCAAGCCACCGATGATCACGTCGCTGCCACGGTTAAACAGGAAGATATCGTCGCCACCTTCACCATACATGGTGTCAGCACCCAAGCCTCCGCCGAGAATGTCAGCGCCGCCGCCGCCTTTCAGAACATCGTTACCGGCACCACCGCCAAGGAAGTCATCTGCCACGCCACCGTCAAGGCTGTCGCTTCCAGCACCGCCCCGCAGAGTATCCTCACCCAGACGACCTACCAGATCATCACTACCATCGTTGCCGATCAGCACATCCGAACCCAGTCGACCAATCAGATTGTTATCCTCCGCGTCCCCGATCAGCCGGTCATCGAACAGCGAGCCGGTCACGGCTTCGACGTTCATCAGAACATCACCTTCCGCTTCACCACCGATACCGGTTCCCGCCTCGAGATCCACAGTTACAGCTTCGGCAGAGTCCGCATAGTAAGCGCGGTCAGTGCCGTTACCGCCGTCCAGCGTATCTGCCCCGTCACCGCCGATCAGCAGGTCCCAGCCGCCGCCGCCTTCAAGCAGGTCGTCTCCGCTGCCGCCGTTCAGAGTATTGCCCTCGTCGTCTGAACCGATCAGCGTATCTGCAGCATTGGACCCGATAACGTTTTCGATTCCGGTCAGGGTGTCACCATCCGCCTTACCACCGTCACCTGTACCGTCCTCAAGATTGACGGTTACACCATTGACGGAAGTCGCATATGTCGCCGTATCCATGCCGGTTCCACCGATCAGGATATCTGCACCGACACCACCCTCAAGCAAATCATCACCTGCGCCGCCGTCAAGGGAATCCGCGCCGCGGTTGCCGATCAACTCGTCATTGCCGCCAAGGCCCAGGATCGTATCATCCCCGGCCAGACCGATCAGAACGTTGTCGAAATCATCACCAACGATGTAATCATCGTCAGCTGTTCCGGTCACGGTGTCATCGTGGCTGCGGTTGATCAGCAGGAAATCTTCCAATTCCAGCTCGGAGGTGACGCCGCTCAGCGTTGCGATCTCGTAATCGCCGAGGCTGACGTGCAGACCGTCGCCTTCGACGCTTTGCGAGACCACATCCTTGAAGTTGACGTCGGTGACGCTGAGATCGATTAGTCCCAGAACATCCTCTCCCTGCTGGAAGTCGGTGACAGTGCTGCTGACGATCTTCGAATAGTCGTTGGTGACACCATAGGAAAGAACGAACAGGTCATCGCCGTCATCGCCGGTCATGGTGTTGCCGCCCTGGCCGACCAGAGTGTCATCCCCGGCGGAACCGGAAACACCTACACCCTTGCCGTTGATGGTGACTTCTTCATAGCTCATGACCAGCTGGGTGTCATAAAGCGTTGCAGGCTTGATATCGCCTTTGACGTAGAAGGCCACGTCGAAGTTGTTGGTCATGTTGAGACCGTTGATCGACACCGAACCCGCGTTGTTCTGCCAGCCCGCACTGATCGCCAGCGGCGATACGGGGAATTCCCAGTCCAGAAGGTTGATCACGGTCTGGGTGTCTTCGCCGACTTCGTATTTCACCTGATCGTTGGTGGTCGGCAGCTCCAGGCTCGGGTCGGTCGGAATGACGACGCTGGGCAGATCCTGACCGTATTTATCCGGCTGTAGGCGCCAGCGCGGCCCGACGATGTACTCGGTGCCATCTTCATTCAGCACCGCCTCAAAAGGCTCGCGATCCATGGTGGTGTACCAGGCGTTGGTATAGCCCTCTTCCAGATCTTCCGACATGGCGCCGATCTGGTCCAGGGTCGAGCCTTGCGCCGCCGCAGCCAGCGCCGGATCTTTCAGAACGGTGCCTGCCGGATACAGGGTGCCATCACCGCCATAGTAGTCATCGGTGGTAACCCATTTGCCATCCTCAAGGATTTCATAGGTGGGCAGCTGACCAATGGCGGATTCGTTCTCGAAATCCTCGGGGCGGATCTGGTCATTCGGGTTGTTGGTGATCGTGTGACGGGTGACCAGCTCGGCCTGGGTGATCTGGAACAGCGGGATCAGATCATCATTGTCGGCATCCGGGGTCGACCATTCATCCGGCAAAGGCAGCTCGGCCTCGATGCGCACATCGTTCGGCTTCTTGATGGTATTGCCCCAACGATAAAGCAGCTTGCCGTCATCCTTGGGAATGTCCCGAACGATGTTGAAAAGCGTTTCGGGCGACGCTGCGGATTTCATGGTTATGCGGCTTGATCCAACGGGTCAACCAGCGCATCATTTTGTGGGTCGCGGTGTTTTTCCAATGCGGCC
>NZ_JBDOQR010000096.1:0-12792 GCF_039839315.1 Phaeobacter sp. CAU 1743
CGATCCTGAAGTTCTTTCGGGAGACCCTGCCCAACCAGTGGGAAACCTTCCGAAACCAAGTGTCAGATAGCTTCAGGGTCGTCACTCACGAAAAATTTCGGGTTTTGGCGTAAGCACGGTATAACCAAACCTGATCAAATCGCCGCGATCAGAACCGTGGCACAGTGCAGCGGTCCTTTTTAAGGGCCATCCGAGGCAAGAGGCCGGACAACGGACCAGACAGGCAAGACCGGAACAAGCCATGCTTGAGTTTGAAAATGTCAGCAAGTCCTTCTGGACCGGCACCCAGCGCAAGGTGATCCTTGACCGGGTGTCTTTTCGCGTGGAGCTGGGCAAATCCATGGGCATCCTGGCCCCGAACGGCACCGGCAAGACCACTCTGATCAACATGATGGCGGGCCTTGAGAAACCGGACGAGGGCGAAATCCGGCGAGGCTGCAAGATTTCCTTTCCGCTGGGTTTCATGGGCGGCGTCATCAACCGCCTGTCCGGCATGGAAAACAGCCGTTACATCGCCAAACTCTATGGGCTGGACCCGGATTATGTCGAAGCCTACTGCCGCTGGCTTTGCGGGCTTGGCGAATACTTCGACCAACCCCTTGGCACCTATTCCTCGGGCATGCGGGCACGGTTCAGTTTTTCGCTGATGCTGGCGCTGGATTTCGATATCTATCTGATCGACGAAGGCATGCCCAGCACGACCGATGTGGAATTCAACCGCAAGGCCGGCTCGATCCTGCAGGAGCGCCTGCAGACGACCACCATCGTGATCGTGTCCCACCAGCCTAAGACGCTGGAAAAATTCGCCCGCTCCGCAGCCGTTCTGATGGACGGGCAATTGCATATGTTTGAAACCTTGGAAGAGGCAAAGCAGCTCTATGACTACCAAACCCAAGGCTAAGAAATTCCGCATCCGCCGCACATCGAGCAGCGCCGCCGCTGCCGCTGCAGCGCGCCCTGTCGAGGCCCCAGGCCCCGACAGCAGCGCCAAAGCCGCAGGAGCAACAACGCAGGCCAGCGCGTCTGAGGTCAAGTCCACTCAGGCCACGGCTTCAGCAGGGCAAAAAGACGCGAAACCCAGCGCCGCGACCGGGCAGGCAATGTCCGGCCAGGTCAGCAGCGCGCGTGAGACCAAGACCTCCACGGATATCGACGAGATCCGCCGCGAAGGGCTGACCGGCCGTCAGCTGCGCATGGCACGGCGCGTGGCGCAGCAGCACAATCTGCCGGTTACCTCGGATTTCGAAGCCGTCCGCCTGCTCCGCCTGAAAGGGATTGATCCCTTCAAGCGTTCCAACATGCTGGAACTGGTGGTCCCGCAGAACAAGGCCCGGCCAGAGGGCGCTCCGGACCCCGGTGCGATCCAGCTGCCGCAGACCGTGCCCGCCGCCAAGACCACCCTGCCCTCGACCGAGCTGAGCCCGGCAGAGCGGCGCAACAAAGAAATCCAGGAAATCCAGCGCGATATCGCCAAGCGGCGGCGTCGCAAGCTGTGGCTGCTCTTGGGGCGGCTCAGCTTTTTCGTGATGCTGCCGACGCTGATCACCGGATACTATTTCTATGCCGTGGCAACGCCGATGTATTCGGCCAAATCTGAATTTCTGGTGCTCAAGGCCGACAGCGCCGGCTCGATGAGCGGTCTGCTTTCGGGCACGCAATTTGCCACCAGCCAGGATTCAACCGCGGTGCAAAGCTTTCTGCAATCCAAGGAAGCCATGCTGCGGCTGGATGAAGAAGTCGGCTTCAAGGCGCATTTCACCCAGGACTGGATCGACCCGATTCAACGTCTGGACCCAGCCGCAAGCAACGAAAAGGCTTACAAGATCTACTCGCGCAACGTCAAAATCGGCTATGATCCGACCGAGGGCGTGATCCGGATGGAAGTCACCGCGGCTGATCCGGTGGTCTCTGCGGAATTCTCGGACCGGCTGATCTCCTATGCGCAGGAAAAGGTGAACCACCTGTCCGAACAGAAACGCTCCGATCAGGTGGGCGAGGCAGAGGCCGCGCTCGAACTGGCGGAGACGAAACGCCGTCAGGCTCAGGAACATCTGGTGCGGCTGCAGCAAAAAGGCGCGGTTCTGGACCCCGAAGGCGTGATCCTGTCGCTGCGGTCGCAGATCTCCACCTTTGAGGTCCAGCTGCAGGAGAAAGAGCTGGAACTGGCCGCCCTGATGGACAACGCCCGCCCCAACCAGGCCAAGGTCGCCGGTGCCGAGGCGGATATCTCCCGTCTGGAGGCACTGATCCAGCGGCTCAACGACAGGATGACCGATGCCGCTGCAGGCGAAAACTCGCTCGCCAGCCTCAGCGTGCAGATCCAGATGGCTCAGGCCGACCTTGCGACCCGCGATCTGATGCTGCAATCGGCTTTGCAGCAAGTGGAAACCACCCGCATGGAGGCCAACCGTCAGGTCCGCTACCTGACCACCGCGGTTGAGCCGGTTCCAAGCGAGGAACCCTCCTATCCGCGCAAGTTCGAAAATACGATTTTGGCTTTCCTGATCTTTTCCGGTATTTACCTGATGTGCTCGCTTACAGCATCCATTCTCCGGGAACAGGTATCCTCATAACGCCATGAAACACATCAAAATCGCCGGGCTGACGATCGGCAATGACTGTCCCCTGACAGTGATTGCCGGCCCCTGCCAGCTGGAAACCGCCGACCACGCCCGCATGATTGCAGGCAAAATGAAAGAGGCCTGCGCGGCCGCCGGGGCGCAATATGTGTTCAAGGCCTCCTACGACAAGGCCAACCGCACCTCTCTGTCCGGCAAGCGCGGCCTTGGCCTCGACGAGGGGCTGAAGGTTCTCAGCGATATCCGCCGGGAATTCGACGTGCCCGTGCTGACCGATGTGCATACCGAGGAACAATGCGCCGTAGCCGCCGAAGCCGTGGATATCCTGCAGATCCCCGCCTTCCTGTGCCGCCAGACCGATATGCTGCTGGCAGCGGGCAAGACCGGCAAGGCCGTCAACATCAAGAAGGGGCAGTTTCTGGCGCCCTGGGACATGGCCAATGTGGTGGCCAAGGTGGAAAGCACCGGAAATGAGAACATCCTGCTGACTGAACGGGGCGCCTCCTTTGGCTACAACGCGCTGGTGGCGGATATGCGCTCGCTACCGATCATGGCGCAGACCGGCTATCCCGTGGTGATGGATGCCACCCACGCGGTGCAGCAACCCGGTGGACAGGGCGGCTCTTCGGGTGGCAAGCGTGAATTTGCGCCTGTCATGGCCCGGGCTGCCGTTTCCCTGGGCATCGGTGCGGTTTTCATCGAGACCCACGAAGATCCCGATAGCGCCCCCTCGGATGGCCCCAATATGATCTATCTCGACCAGATGCCGAAACTGATCGAGACGTTGATGGCCTTTGACCAGCTCGCCAAGGCAAACCCGATTTCGATTTGATGCCCGAAAGTGAATTTAATGACTAAACCGATCTCCCCCGTCACCCCGAACACCTGGTCCTTCCTGCGCGATCCGATGATCACGCCGACCGGTTTTCGCGAATATGACGCCCGCTGGAAATACCCCGAGGAAATCAACCTACCCGGCATGACGGCCCTTGGCCTTGGCCTTGGCACCCAGATCCACAAACGCGGGATTGAGCCGGTGATCGCGGTCGGCAATGACTACCGCGACTATTCGCTGGCGATCAAGCAGGCGCTGATCCTGGGCCTGATGCAGGCCGGCATCCGCGTCAAGGACATCGGCCCGGCGGTCTCTCCCATGGCCTATTTCGCGCAGTTCCATCTGGATGTGCCTGCCGTCGCCATGGTCACCGCCAGCCACAACCCGAACGGCTGGACCGGCGTCAAGATGGGCTTTGAGCGCCCGCTGACCCACGGCCCGGATGAAATGGCCGAGCTGCGTGATATCGTCCTCAATGGCGAAGGCGTGGCCCGCGATGGCGGCTCGTATGAATTCGTCGATGGCGTCAAGGAAGCCTACCTTGATGATCTGGTCGGCGACTTCAAGATGACCCGCAAGCTGAAGGTGGTCTGCGCCACCGGCAACGGCACCGCGTCGGCCTTTGCCCCAGAGCTGTTCGAGCGGATCGGCGTCGAGGTGGTCCCCAGCCACAACGAGCTGGACTACACCTTCCCCAACTACAACCCCAACCCCGAAGCCATGGAAATGCTGCACGACATGTCGGACAGCGTCAAAGCCTCGGGTGCGGATTTCGCGCTTGGCTTTGATGGCGATGGCGACCGCTGCGGCGTGGTGGATGACGAAGGCGAAGAGATCTTTGCCGACAAGGTTGGCGTCATCATGGCGCGAGACCTCAGCAAGATCTATCCGAACGCGACCTTTGTCGCTGATGTAAAATCCACTGGCCTTTTTGCCTCGGACCCCGAGCTGCAGAAAAACGGCGTCAAAGCCGATTACTGGAAGACTGGCCACAGCCACATGAAACGGCGCGTGAAGGAAATCGGCGCCTTGGCGGGGTTTGAAAAATCCGGCCACTACTTCCTCGCCGAACCGGTGGGTCGCGGCTATGACTGCGGCATGCGCGTGGCGGTCGAGATCTGCAAACTGATGGACCGCAACCCGGACATGAAGATGTCGGATCTCCGCAAGGCGCTGCCCAAGACCTGGTCGACCCCGACCATGTCCCCCTATTGCGCCGATACCGAGAAATACGACGTATTGGAGCGCCTTGTTGCCAAACTGGTGGCCAAGGCTGAGGCTGGCGAGAAAATCGCAGGCCGCGCCATCAAGGAAGTCGTCACCGTCAACGGCGCCCGCGTGATCCTGGACAATGGATCCTGGGGGCTGGTGCGCGCCTCCTCCAACACGCCGAACCTAGTGGTGGTTTGCGAAAGCAGCGACAGCGAAGAAGAGCTGCGCGCGATCTTTGCCGATATCGATGCGGTGATCCGCACCGAACCGCTGGTCGGGGACTACGATCAGACGATCTGATCAAGTTGTTGACTGACTGAAGGTCATTTGCCCGGGCCATGGCTCGGACGACCGCCGCGCCCAGCTTTGGTGGGCGCGGCTTTTTCATTTCTGCACAGGAGCGCCTTCCGGCCCGGCTCAGTTACCCTGCAACAGCCGCAGCAGCTGATCCTTGGCTTCCTGCTCAATCCGGTCCTTGATCACCTCGTTCAGGTCCTGCTCCGGCGCGATCTCGGTCTCCAGCTCCTCGCTCAGCTTTTCGCGCACGCGGTCCTTGGCTTCCTGCTCGATCTCGTCGATCTGCGGCTGCAGGGCGGATTTCAGATCGGGCCGGATCTTTGGCGCGCTCCACGGTCCGGTGATGGCAACCGGGATCGACAGCCCGGCGCCGCCATCCGCCCCCTGCAAGGTGGGCGCGAAACGGTAATCCAGATCCCGCGCGCCCAGACCGATCCGGCCTGCACCTTCGGCCCTGAGCCCCTTGATGATGACCAATAGATCGTTGTTCTGCAGGTTACCGTTTGCGATCGTGTAGCTGCCAGTCAACTGTTCGAACACCGTGCTGCCGCCATTGCCCGAGCCGGAGCGCATCAGGTCCTCAAGGTCGAAACCGGTGAAAAAGCCTTTGCCAGCCTCGAGCCATCCCTTGCCGCTGAGCGAGCGCATGATCGCATCCACCGAATTGCCAACGCCCAGGTATTCGATCTCTCCCAGTGCGGCGCCATGCAAGCGGTCATAGCCCGCCGTCTGCCCAAGCGCCTGTTCCAGTTGGATATCGTTGAAGGACAGCTTGCCGCCCACCGACAGGCCGTTGCGGTTGTTGGCCACAACCTGCCCGGTCACCTGCCCGCCGAACATGGTGGCAGGCTGGGCCTTCAGCACCGCGCGGGCGCGGTCCAGACTGAATGTCAGCTTACTTTCGCCAAGGTTATACCCCGCCGCCGACAGGCTCTGGAAGGTCAGGACAGCGGTGCCGTTGAAGGCTGACAGGACCGAGGCATCAATCTGCTCCTTGGGCCAACCATCGGGCGCACTGCCCGCGCCCGATCCACTGCTCTCGACGGGCGAGTCCAGCCCCGGAAAGGACAGCGCACCAGCCGACAGCTGCGCCGTCACCTCGGGCACATCCGCCATGACAAGATCCGCAGCCCCCTGCAGGGTGTTGCCATCCAGATCCAGTGACAGATCGCGCAGCGCCAGACGCCCATCCGGCGTATAGGTGGCATCGGCGCCGACCACAGCAGCCTGCCCCAGCCCCTTGGGGAGAGAGACCTCACCACCGCCCAGCGCCGCGATGAAACCGGCGCTATCCGTGGTTTTCAGCGTCACCCGCCCCGATCCTGCGCCATCGATCCCGGCCCGACCGTCGAACATCAGCACGCCGCCGGGCCCGCTGACAGTCCCCCCGACCGAAGACACCCGCCCGGTGAGGAATTCCGCAAATGTGCCGATCTCTGCCTTCACCTGAACCGGCGCCTCGACCGGGCGCAACGTCATCTCCATATCCACGGTGCCGCCGGGATCCGGCCAGCTGAGCGCCAGATCGATGGCCTTCATCTCAACCGGGGTGCCGCCATGCGGCGCATAGCGCAACGAGGCCCCGGTCAGGGTCAGCTTTTCGATCTGAACCGCCAGATCGCTGCCCTCTTGCGGGGAGGCGTCAGTCTCCGCACCCGGGGTTGCCTCGGGCGACATCACCCAGTTCCCGGTGCCATCAGCGCGGGTCGACAGGTTCAAATGCGGCAGCAAGGCGGTCACTTCGGTCACCCGTACCTTGCCGCGCAGCAGATCAGCGGCAGCGATCCCGATGGACATCCGCGCCGCGCGCAGCATCGGCTCGGGTCCCGCCCAATCGGCATTCGACAGGGTCACGCCTTCGGTTCTGACCCCAAGCACCGGCCAGAGGCTGAAGCCCACCTCGCCCTGAAACTCAAGCTTGCGGCCGGTCTGCGCCTCCAGCTGCTGCGCCGCCAGCGCCGCGACTTTCTCTCCCGGCAACATGAAGACCAGCCCGATCAACACGGCAAGCGTCAGCAATATTGCCGAAAGAACCCGAATGATCAGCCGCATAGCACCCTCCGCTGCCTGTTTCCCCCGAGGATACAGTGCGCCCCGCAAGGCGCAATAGTGCTGATATGGCAACGCCTTGCAGCCAAGGAGAAAACCGCTCTAAGCTGTTTCTGATTAAGCAATTGCCCGAATGGATTGATTACCTCGTATGCGCGACCTTTTTGAACAGTGGGTAGAGGCATGGAGCGAGAAGATCAGATCCCCGGTTCTGGGTTCGCTCGCGATTGCATTTGTCGTCAGCAACTGGAAACCGCTGTTCTTCCTGCTGTTTGCCGAGGCCCCCGTCTGGCTGCGGATCAGGTATTTCGAACACCACACCGACATCAATAGCCTTGTCTGGTATCCGGTGGTTGCGGGTGTGATCGCCGCCTTGCTCATCCCTTGGATCA
This sequence comes from Phaeobacter sp. CAU 1743, assembly GCF_039839315.1. Classification (NCBI taxonomy): domain Bacteria; kingdom Pseudomonadati; phylum Pseudomonadota; class Alphaproteobacteria; order Rhodobacterales; family Roseobacteraceae; genus Phaeobacter; species Phaeobacter sp. CAU 1743. The sequence continues at coordinate 7,365 of NZ_JBDOQR010000096.1, forward strand.
CTCTTGGTGGCGCATGGGTGGCAAGGCTCCCGAAGTTCCTGCTGCACCGTTTGCAGCAGGATGAAGGTACAAGGCGCGAAAATGAAAAGCTTCGCATAGAGGCAGAGCGAGAGACCGCCAGAACGGAATTTGAAGAAGAGCGCGCAAAACGTGAGGCCGCGGAAGCAAAACGGGCGGCGGATAGGGAGGCCGAGATTATTGCAGCTGGTAGACGGCTGAAAGAGGCGGAAGACGTCAGCGAGGAGACGAAAGAAGATTTAGAGGCGGAGCGTCAGTTAGAGACGCAACGGGGTGTAGACCGGCTTCCCGAAATACTGGTCGGCGACGGAATTCGTCAAGAAATGAACCGATCGATCCTTCAAGTATTAGGAGAGACAGATGGAACTCCATCCAGCGAGGCAATTCGGGATCAAATCGCACGCAAGGGGTTGCTCGGAAAGTATGCCTCCATCAACACTCAGCGAATGGAAGTAGAAGCGGACACAAGTTTCAAAGAGTTGAGCCGTCAAGGTCTAGTGGAACAAACAATGTATGCCGGAGATAACCACTATGGGCTAACAGCAAGCGGCTATCACTATTTTGACATTCTGGAAGCCACGTCTGTCTAATCCACAAAAGCTCCCCAAAGGTCGTACTCCCCGGCCTCGTCCACTTCGACGGTGACCAGATCGCCCACCTTCAGACCTTCGGTGCCCTCGTCGATGAACAGGTTGCCGTCGATCTCGGGCGCGTCGGCCTTGGTGCGGCAGGTGGCGATGCCGTCTTCGTCGATGTCGTCCACGATGACTTGCATGGTCTGGCCGACCTTGGCCGCCAGCTTTGCCTCGGAAATCGCCTGCGCCTTTTCCATGAAGCGTTCCCAGCGCTCCTGCTTCACCTCTTCGGCCACGTGATCCGGCAGATCATTGGAGCGCGCGCCGTCGACGTTTTCGTATTTGAAACAGCCAACCCGGTCGAGTTGCGCCTCATCCATCCAGTCGAGAAGATGCTGGAACTCCGCCTCTGTCTCGCCGGGGTAGCCGACGATGAAGGTGGAGCGCAGGGTGATCTCCGGGCAGATCTCGCGCCAGGCGCGGATTTCGTCCAGCGTTTTCGCCGCCGCTGCGGGACGTGCCATGCGTTTCAACACATCCGGGTGGGCGTGCTGAAAGGGGATGTCCAAATAGGGCAGAAGCGCGTAGTCCGGGTCCGCCATCAACGGGATCAACTCGCGCACGTGCGGATAGGGGTAGACATAATGCAGCCGCACCCAAAGGTCCGATGCAGGCGCCAACTGCCCCAGCGCGCGGGACAGATCGGTGATATGGCTGCGTATCTCGCCCTCTTTCCAGGGGTTCACATCGTATTTGCGGTCGAGCCCATAGGCCGAGGTATCCTGACTGATCACCAGAAGTTCGCGCACGCCTGCATCGACCAGCTTTTCCGCCTCGCGCAGCACGGCGTGGGCGGGGCGCGAGGCCAGCCGCCCGCGCATGTCGGGGATGATGCAGAACTTGCACTTGTGATTGCAGCCTTCCGAGATCTTCAGATAGCTGAAGTGCCGGGGCGTCAGGCTGACGCCGGTGGCAGGCAGCAGGTCGACAAAGGGATCGGGCGCAGGCGGCACAGCAGCGTGCACGGCATCCAGCACCTGTTCATACTGGTGTGGACCGGTGACGGCCAGAATGCGCGGATGATGTTCGCGGATATAATCCGGCTCGGCGCCAAGGCAGCCAGTGACGATGACCTTGCCATTTTCCTTCAGCGCCTCACCAATGGCGTCCAGACTTTCGGCCTTGGCACTGTCGAGGAACCCGCAGGTGTTGACGATCACCGCATCGGCGCCCGCGTAATCGGCAGAGATGCCGTATCCTTCGGCGCGCAGCCGGGTAAGGATGCGCTCACTGTCCACCAACGCCTTGGGGCAGCCGAGCGACACCATGCCAAGGGTCGGCTGGTCTTTGCGCGGGGCATCACCGAACTGGGCTTTCGGGGCGAGGTCGGGGCGGAGGTCTGGCGGATTGCTGGTCATGGCTGCGCGTATAATACGCGCGTGTGGCTTTGGGAATGGATGTTTTCAGCGGGCGCTGGCCGCCGCGCAGCGGCGCCGGGCCCAAGGCTGCCAGTGGGGCCTGGTGCAGCCAGGGCACACGCGGACGCGGGAGAGCCGCCTCTTTGACACCCGCCAGTGAGTGCCACAGGTATTCTTCAGCCTTGTTTGTGGCCTCAGGCCTCTGCCTTTTCCTTTTCGGCGCGAAGTCGCAGCAGAACCTTGGCATTCTTGCAGCAGCCGGGTGCCTCTTCGGCGCTCTCATGGGTCGCAAGCCAGCGCTCGCATGTCTCGATCCCTTCGCAGGCCCGGCAGCGGTTGACCATATCCGCCCAGTCCTCGGAACTGATGCGGCCTGCCTCAAAGGCCGCGACCAGATCGGCCTCGGTGGTTTTGCCCATCAGCCCCAGAAGCCTCAGGTGATACAGCGCGTCCCCCAATGGTTGCATGTCTTGATCCTCCCCAAAGGCTGCCAGATCAGGCGACCGGTTCGCGCAGATATCCCAGCAGATCGTGGTTGCGGCAGTAATCCGGAGTGTCAGCCGCCTGATCTGCACGCGCGGGCGAATGCAGCCATTTCCGGCAGGTCTCGGGATGGGCGCAGCGGGTGCAGCGCAGCACCGCTTCGGCGATTTCATCGAAATTCAGCCGCCCGGCGATGGCCTCTTCCTGAAGATCCAGCCCAACCGCCTGCCCCATTTCATCAAAAAGGGCCGCGTGCGTCTTCAGTTTAGCTTTGTCCTTGATCCCGCAATCATCCATCGCGCGTTCTCCTGGCTGCGTGTCACGCCAGAAAATACCACAGGCCCCGCCCCGGACCTTGATGCAGGTCAATCGCGTGACGCGGGCCTAGGCGGGGTTCAGATAGGCGCGCACCGCGTCCTGCACCCGGCGAAAGCGGTCGCCGCCCAGTTTCTTGCCGCCATACCAGCGGGTGACGATGATCAGATGATCTTGCAGCCCTTCCCGCTCCATCATCCGCAGGATCACCATCCCGGCGCCGCTCTCTCCGTCGTCGGCCTTGAGCGCGCCCGTCGGCAGCATCGCCGCCCAGGTGTTATGGGTGGCCTTGGCGTAGGCGCGGTCGGTTTTCAGTGCCGCCAGCACCGCGTCGACTTCGGCGCGTGACGTAACCCGGGCGCCGGTCACCGCATAGCGTGACCCCCGGTCGGTCAGGACCACGCCCAATTTTTTCATCTCGGGCGCTGCATCTGCAGAGTTTTCCGCCATGATCAATTCAGCCCGTAGCGGGTGATGGTCTGCTGCACCACGCGCACCCGGTCCGGATTGGCCGGATGGCTGCCAAGAAATTTGTCGCCAGGATCCGGCAGGCGATAGAAGAACTGCACGCCAACGCTGGGCCGGTATCCCGCCTGGTGGGTGATAATGGTGCCGAGCTGATCCGCCTCCAGTTCGAATTCCTTCGAATATCCGCGCGCACCGACAATGGCGCCCAGATCCTGTGCGTTGGAGATATCCGCAGCACTGCCTCCGGCAAGGGTGGCAAGCCCGGCCAGCAACACGGAACCCGCCACCGCATTCTGCTGCTGGCGCGCCAGATGCGCGCGGATATGGTGCGCAGCCTCGTGCGACATGACAAAGGCCAGCTCATCCGCGTTGGCGATCTGCCCCAGCATAGAGCGGGTGAAGGTGATTACCGGGCGGCCGGACTGCGACAGGCTCTGATAGGCATTCGGCGGCGCCTTGGCGTCGGGATCGATCCGGATCAGATAGTCGCAATTCATACCACTGGTCTGCGTCCGGCAGGTGCGTTCGGCCACCGGTTCAACGCGGCTGGCGACGGTGGCAAAGGTTGCCCGAGCTTCGGCTGGCGAAAGACCAGACACCCGCGCCCCGGATGTTGCCGGAGCAACCGCTCCGCCACCGGGCGGCGGGGCACCGGGAACGCCGCAGGCGCTCAAAACACTGAGTGCGCAGATCGAGACTGTTTTCAGAATGGAACGCATCGGCCTGTCCTTGACGTCATCGACCGATCATAGGCCGGGATCAAACCAGGGTTCAATCGCAGACAGCCGGATTTTGCAGCCAGTCTTGCAGCCGTCAGCGGAGGTTCGCGTCACATTTCTGGTGCGCGCGCAAACACTTGCCAATCACAGCACCAAGGTGGCAACATCGGGATATGTTTACCATCGAACACGAATTCGACTCGACCGTCGTTACCCTGGTGGATGAGGGCGAGGGCCCTTTGCTGGAAGATGTGACTATCAACGCCTTTGCGGAATGCGTGACTGTGGAGCAATTCGATCCTCGCACCGACAGGGTAGAAAAGATCACCCTCTCCTACAGCCAGCTGCGCGATCTGGCCGCTGCGCTGGACCTGCCCGAAGGCGTTTATCGCCTGGTTCCGGATGAGGCCTCGCCGCAGGATCCCGCATCTGGTTCATGAGCCGCGATAGACGAAAACCTTGTCCCGTGATGTGGCGCCACGGCGCAGCTCCAGAGCAGAGGGCGCAACGCCCATGGCCCGAGCCAGTAAATCCGCGACTGCGGCATTGGCCTTGCCGTTTTCCGGCGCCACGGTGACCGAAACCTTCAGCCCGGCCTCGGTCCGGGTGATCGCGTTGCGCGCCGCCTTTGGCGTGGCCCGCACCTGGATCTCCAGCCCCGCAACGGCCAGGTCCGCAAGGTCCGGTAGATCTTTCTTCTTTGGTTTTCCCATATCGATTTGATGTCCTGCCGCCCCTCAAAACACCAGCACCAATTGCAATGCTGCAACGGTCCGAAACAAGCTGCTGTACAGCAGGTCAGGATCGCTTCAAAATACGTGATGTTAAGTTACGCGGTTCGCACCGCCTGAGATGTGTTTGGTTGGGCCTGCGCGGCTCCTGTGTATTCGGTGTTACCTCCTATGGACAAAAAATCGATCATTCTTGATTTCCTGAATGCCGCCCTCGGAGATCCCGGTGACTTCGATTTGGGTCGGTATTTCACCGAGGAGGCGACCTTTTGCGGACCTGTCACCGGAGGCCAGATCATTCCGATGATGGAATGGGTCGAATTCAAACTCGTTGTACAGGGCCTAGTCGGACCGTCCTCCTTTGAGGTTATGAATGCGATCGAACAGGACGACTGGATCTCGATGCGCATTCGCATTTCAGCCAAGTGCCTTTCGACCGCGGAAATGATTGTCGCCTACGATTGTCTCATGGCGCGGTTTGAAGGGGACCGGATTGCTGAATACATCGGTCACATGGATTACTTCACCTTCTTCCAGGACCTTGGCTTGATCCCGCCCGGCTCGTTGCATGCCTGCCTCAGAGTCTGATTCAAAACTTTTCGAGTGAATTCATTGTCTTGCGAGCATCCGCGTGACGCGGCGGATGTGTGCGATTGTGACCCAAGCTGCCGCGCTGGCGATGGATTTTTCCCAATCCTTCG
>NZ_JBDOQR010000097.1:0-12640 GCF_039839315.1 Phaeobacter sp. CAU 1743
ACCCGACAAAATCGGAGCCACGATTATTGAATTAAGTGCTAAAGTCCAGTCTCCATCATCAATTTAAGTGCCAATTCTCATATTTAAGTGCAAAGCTAAGCTATTGAAATCAGGGAGAGCGCATTATCAGCTTTAAGTGCTAAGTGACATTTGTCGAGCAGGCGCAATGCTTCGGCCGCAGGCAGGGCAGTGATCGCGCAAGCGGCATCCATGCCGAAAGCAGGAAACGCGCGTCGCCAGGCTCCAGCCGCGCCGGAAGAACGGTGCGCGATCCTCTTTTAGGCATGCCGGGCAATATTGCAGGCGATTGACCCGAGCGGTCGATGTGCGGGCATCTCCTGATCCTGTGATCTGCCGCAATCGCAACCGGGCCAGTGGGTCGCGGTGCAAAGCCAGGCCATCAATGTCCTCGGCGGGCAATCCGGTTCGCTCGACCAGGAGATCAAGGACTCGCCCGGGAAGGTCTCGGTCAAGCTTTGCAGACCAATCTCCACCTGCGACATCCAGAACCCGCCCAAAATATTGAGGTGGAATTCCATTGGCCATGGCCAGCCTGTGCAGCCAGCTCGACAGCAGCTCTCCGGGTGCCGGTGGAACGACGACGGGCCAGCCTTGCCCCACCTCATTGCCGTAGTCGCGCGCAGGTGTGACTGTGATCTCGGACGCAGACTGGGTCACATCATTTCGCGGCGCAAAGGCGCATTTCGGCGTTTCGACAGGGGCGTGTAACCGAGAGAGGTGATGGTCGCTTCAGAAATGTGTTCCTCGCCGGTCCTTATCGCCGTGATAGCTGCGTTGCTCACGATATCGACGACCTCTCCGATCAAGCCCTCTGACAATTCATGGATGATCTCAGCCAGTGGCGGTCGCGACAGGTTCGAGGCGCGGGCGAGAGGCATGCTGGTCTCAAGACTATCGAGGAGCGTCGCGAAATCCTCGTCATACGCCCATCTGGAAATAGGGATCGTATCGAACCGCGATCCCATTTCCTCGGTGTCGTGCACTGCATCGTAGACCGCGACCTCGCCGACCAATACGGGCGAGATGTCGTGGACACGTGCGATACGACGCATAAACGAGAAGATCGCTTTCACATCCTGGCGCCGCCCGCGCAAGGCGCTGTGGAACTCATCGAAGATGAGCACGCGGGGTTTCAGGCTGTCCAGCAAGTGATCCACCTGCTCGCCCGCGCGCGACAGGCTTCGCCAGCCAGATGCCTGAGGTGCGCGCAACCCGGCAAGAATGCTGGCATAGAAGTGAGACAGTCCGGCACCTTCTCGGGTCTGGATCACCCAGATCCTTTGACGTTCTGACTGACGCAAATGTTCAATCGCGAAGCGTTCGGCGATCATTGTCTTGCCATTGTGATAGGGGCCCGTCAGCAAGAGCCCTCTGGGGCGCAATGTTACAGGCCGATCAAGCAGCAGACGCATGGCGTTATGGGCGCGACTTGCAACCGGATGGCTGATCCAACGGGCCGTCCGGATATGGTCGATGCGGCACGCGTCACCGGCATCGAGAAGTGATGCGGCGGAGTCCAGGAGGTGATCAGTCATTTCACCAATCCTCAACCGGAAAGACGCGGCGCGGGCGCTCAGGGTCAGGCGTTTCGCTGATTGGCGTCGGGGAAGAAGTGAGGCTCTGGTAGGGTTTCGGCGCATGAGCCGCATGCCTGGCCCGTGCGATTTCCTTCAGCCTTTGCTTCTTCGATGCCGAGGCATCCACCGTCGCCGCGATTTCACGGCGGATCGCGGTCTTCTCCTCAATCGGGCGCCGGCCGGTTTCGCGCGCTCGGTTTCTCTCGGCCCTGTGCTGCCAGAAGGTGACCGCCTCAAGCAGTCCATCCCGCCGCCCCACAGGGCGCCAAGCTCCTGTATCGGGATCCTTGATGTAGATGTGGCTCATGTCCCGAGGATCATAACGAACATCGAGAGCATCCGATCGATCACGGCGGGCGACTAATGGGCCCAACCATGGATCGAAATAGTCGTTGGCAAACAGGCTGACACCTTGAGGTGAAATCCTGCGTGTCTTGTTCGGGAGAAAGCTGAGCAGAACGTCGAAAGGGTTGTCTTCTGGGCCATCCGGCTGACGGCATTTTCGTTCCCATTCCTTGGTCGGGACCGTCAGCTTGCGTTCATTCTGGCTAAGATTGTGATCGATAATCGCCAGCGCGATACAGCGTTCGAGGTCTGCAAAGTTGAGCCTCGCACGGTCTTCGGACAGGTACTCACCCCGATCCGCGATGGAACGCCCGGTCTTGCCAGGCAGGGAGCGCAGCACCGTATTCACTTTGCCGAGAAGCCGCTCGACAACCCCGCCACGATGGACGGTCCCCTTGTTCCGGCTTTGAATTACAATGCCGTACTCGGCACAACCCCGGATGAAACTGGTGCTTCTGAATTCCCTGGCAGAATCCACGACGACCTTCTTCGGGCGACCAAACATCGGCCAGGAATGATTGATGTCGCGCGCTGCCAGCCAGTCCTCCTTGCGGCACATCGCCTGCGCAAGACAGAGGGCGACCGACAGGCGTGAGGGCTGCTCAAGGGTCAGGCAGAAGCCAATAATCGCGCTTGTTGCAACATCGGCTGCGATAGTGAGATAGGGGCGTCCGACATAGATGCCCTGACCATCGATGACTTCTACAAACTGGATGTCGGCAGGGGTATGATCGATCTGGACGACGTCGAGAGCGTGTTTGGCCCGGATATAGCCCGGGCGCGGTTTCAGACGCCGCAGGCTTTTCCCTCCTGAATGTCGCCGTCGGGCAATCTCCTCGGGCGTGAACAGTCGCGGGATACGCTTGGATACGGTGACATAGGCAGGCGGATCATGACCCTCGCTGACACAACGGGCACGGATTTCATCGACGACCGGCGCAAGGTCCGGTTGCTCGGGTCGAAGCCACATCTCCCGAAGGGTTGCCGAAATGATCTCCTCAACGGCCGGGCTGATCCTTGCGCGCCTCGCCCCACCTGTTCTTGGCAGCAACGAAGAAACCCGGCGCTCGGTGCGGTATCGGCACAGGTGGTTGTAGACTTGGCGCGTCGAGAGACGCAATTCGGATGCTGCCCGAGCAACTGCGGTGCGCATAGGCTCTTGCCCGTCCAAAATTCGATCCAGTTCTCGCCCGATACGCGTTGCCTTCGCCCAAGCCTCGTCAGACGCTTCGTTTTCGCGCAGCATCACGAACCCGCCGCTCCACGGTTTCTGAACTCCATTTTCTGCCCCAGTCTCTCGCTTGTTGAAACGCGAGTTAAAAATTGAAATCGAAACGTAAAATATCGCGTCGGATTACGCTTCATCCTACTGAAATCCTGTAAGAACTTTTTGATGAAACGGCAAAGCAATTGCGACATCAAGATGACGACCTCTGGTTCATGCCTGCCAGTTTTAGTGGGGAAGCTGACGACCTCGCGCCTCCGCTCCCCCGGGCAGATCACTCCAGGCTCATTGATGTTGACGCATGGCGTGAGGCGGAGGCCAGTCTTGCCGTATCATTGGCTAAGGTCGCGGCGAAGCTTGGGGCCCTCGACGAAAGATTGCGCCGGGCCCCAGAGGGCTGGCGGCACCGGCTCGCGCTGATCGAAGCATCTGGCGTGAGCTGGCTCGGGACCGAACGGATCTCGGCGGAGCGCCTGTCACTTTGGCGGGCCGTGCGGCTCAGTGGCGTCCAGGAAGACAACCAGGCACTCGCGCGGGCCGATTGGGCCTGCCGCCGACTGACGGCCGGGCCAATGCCCGACGTGACGTCGGCTGAGAGTGTCATGGACTTCCTGGGTCGCCAGGAACCCGCTGAGGTGGATCATATTCTTCATCCTTCCGGTGAGCCGATCAGCGACCAGTTGGCCGCATGGTGCGAAGAAATGAACCGGGCCGGGGACCTGCATCCGATCAGTCGTGCCGCATTTGGGCAATACCTGTGGGGGCCAACCGGCCTGCTGGCTCATGTGCCAGGCGCAGAGATGGAGGCAGCAGTACTTTCTGCGAGGATCGCCACCGACGGGTTGACGGGCGGGGCGGTGTTCCTGCCGCTGGCGGGTGGCGGGCTGTCTGGGCTCCGTCGCGTCGGAAATCCGGCGGAGCGGCTTCGGCGGTTTTTGAAGGGGGCAGAGGCGGCGATACTGGCTACGCTGCGACATCTCGATCAGCTTGAGGCGTGGCAAGGCAGGGCGTCGCACGCGCTGAAAGGCCGATCGGGACGCACGCCGAAGCGAATGGTTGAAGTTCTCTCCGAATGGCCGCTGGTTTCCGCGCCGATGGCAGAAGAAATAACCGGGGCCAGCCGGGCGGCCCTTCAACGCAATCTCAATGATATGGCTCAGATGGGACTCATCCGCGAAATCACCGGGCAGGGCCGATACAGAGTGTGGTGCGCACTTGTATAAAAAGGTGTTCCCTGGAACGAACCCCGGGCCTGACTGCCAAATCCGAAGGCCTAACCGGCCGCCTTCGCGAGCCCCCGGCGTATTTCTGGAATGACGTTTGCGCCGAGAATCTCGATGGCCTCCAGCATGGATCGGTGATCGATAACGCCCACCCCGAATTGCAGCAGGATCCGATCAAAACGCAAAACCTCATGGGCGGCGAGAATCTTTTCGGCCAATTGCGAGGGGCCACCGGCAAAATAGCCGCCATTGGGACCGGAAAACTTCTCGAACATCTCGCGGCTCTGCATGGGCATGCCGCGTTCGCGGCCGAGTTTGCCCATCTTCGCCGAATGCGCTGGATAGTAGATGTCCAGCGCGGATTTCATGCTGTTATGCACAAAACCATGGGCTGTCAGCGATGTCATCAGGCGCAGTGCCCTATGGCCCGCCTCATGCCCGGCCTGGTGATAAAGCTGGAACATCGGCGCGACACGCTTCCATTCGCCGCCCAGAATCAATGCCATCGCCATCGGCAGTCCCATGGTGCCGGCCCGCATGGCCGATTGCGGCGTGCCGCCAACCCCCAGCCAGATCGGCAGTTGCAGCTGAACCGGCCGCGGATAAACACCGAGCCCATCGAGAGGCTGGGTGTGGGCGCTCCCCGGCCAGTTTGCGTGCTCGGCCTTGTTGATCTCCAACAGCATGTGCAGCTTTTCGATGAACAGATCATCGTAGTCGTACATGTCATAGCCAAAGAGTGGGAAGGATTCAGAGAACGCCCCCCGCCCGGCGATGATTTCGGCGCGACCATCGCTCAGACCATCCAGCGTGGCGAATTGCTGAAACACCCGCACCGGGTCATCGGAACTGAGCACCGAGACCGTGCTGGTAAAGCGGATGCGCTTTGTCTGTGTCGCCGCGGCGGCGAGGGCAACCGCGATAGAGGAGACGGCGTAATCGTCCCGGTGATGTTCGCCGAGTCCGTAGACATCAACCCCGACCTGATCGGCCAGAGTGATCTCTTCGACGATGTTGCGCAGGCGTTCGGGCGCGCCAACGACCTGCCCGGTAACCGGGTTGGGACCTATATCGCCAAAGGTAAAAAGCCCGATTTCCATTGCGGTTCGCTCGATTGTTCCAGGGTCCGGCTCAGCTTATCGCAATAATGAGCTTGCCGGTTACACGGCCCTCAGCGCTGAGTTCATGGGCTGGGCCGACCTGATCCAGGGAGAAGGTTCTTTCGATGCGTAGATCCAACGCGCCCTCGGAGTAGAGCCGCGCTGCCTCCTGTAGCGCCTGTTCCGGCTGTGCCTGCGGGGTGGGCGAGAATTGGGCACCATATTCGGGGGCGGAGAAATCGACGATTGAGATAACCCGCGACGCCTCGCCGGTGATTTGGATCAGTTCGGGAATGTTGCCCGCGCCGACCAGGTCGAGGGTCGCGTCGATCCCTTCTGGCGCAAGGGTCTTCAACCGGTCGGCGAGCCCGGGTTCGTAGGTGGTCGGCGTTGCTCCGAGACCGCTCAGATAGTCATGCTTGGCTGCGCTGGCTGTGCCGATGACGGTGATCCCGCGCGCCTTAGCGACCTGGACCGCGACCGAACCGACGCCGCCAGCCGCGCCGGAAATCAGGATCGTCTCGCCCGCCTTGGCTCCGACATAGTCGAGGCTGCGAATGGCGGTCTCCGAAGCGACTGTCATCCCTCCAGCCACGTCAAAGGGCATCGCATCAGGTTTGGCCGTCCAGTAGTTCAGCACTGCATAGTCCGCGAATGTGCCGATACCTGCACCAAAAACGGCATCGCCCACGGCCACGCCGCTCACGCCTTCACCAACCTCATCGACCATTCCGGAGGCTTCGAACCCCACGCCAGCGGGAAACTCAACGGGCATGAAATCCTTGAAATACCCGGCCCGGATCTTCCACTCCGCCGGATTTACCCCGGCTGCGCGGACCGCAATCCGCACCTGGCCGGGCCCGGCATGGGGTTCGTCAACTTCGACCAGTTCAAGGACTTCAGGTCCGCCGAACTCATTGAATTTGATTGCTTTCATTGCCGTCTTCCTTAATTTACTCGCGAGCGGGACTATCAATTTCTATGTGGTTTGCCAGGTCGGCATTTTGTCAACTTTGATCCGTAGGCCTTTCACCCGGGGTAGACTTTCAGCGCGACCAGGGTCTCCAACATCTGGCTCTTGTCGTAGGAAACGAAATCGACGCCGGTCACTGCCGGATCGGCAGCGATTGCGGCGGAAACCAGCCCAACTTCCCCATTCGCAACCCAGTTCGGATCAACGTGTTCGCGTGCACGTGTAACCACTGGGCCAAGGACCTGCGACGCGACGCGAAGCCGGTCACCAAGTTCAGCGGTCAGCACCTTGCGCATCATTAAAAGCGCCGCCTGCTGCATGTTGATAATCGACGCGCCGGGCACCGGCATCTGGGCGCTTCCCCCGAGGATCAACTGGTAGGTTCCAGATTGCGGCAGATGGGGAACCCAAGCGCGAACCGTCGCGACATGGGCGCTACTTACGCTGACAAAGAAGCTCTGCCAGTCTTCGTCCGAGATTTCCCACAGGGGGTTTTTCTGCCACCATCCGCCGATCGAAGCAACGATATCCGTAACCGGGCCGAATTCGCTAATGACGCGCTTGGCCATCTCCTCAGCGTCTTCGAAGCTGGCGGAGTCGCCGGATACAAAATCCACCCTTCCCGGACCTTCGAGATCCGAAAGGATTCCTCGCAGCTCATCGATCTTGCGATCGGTTCTGGACGGAACGACGACATGTGCACCAGATTTCACCCATGCGCGAATAATCCCCTCGCCAACATCTCCGGTTCCTCCGGCAATGACCACACGGCGGTGACCTAAATCTGGATAACGGGCTTTTGCCAAATCAATAATCTCAGCCAAATTGAGCGCTCCTGTTGTTTGTAGCAGTCAGGCAAGGCCCGATGCTTGTTCGAGTTATTCGTTCAAAGTGCCTTCTCAGTGGCGCGGACCGTTTCGGCCCAGGGGGTTGTCGGGCGCCCGATCAACTTTTGAAGCGTGTGGCTTTCATCCATCAGCGCACCCTTGGCTGCATTGGCGTCGCTGTCGGCAAGCAGCGCGGCAATCGGGGCGGGCAGGCCGGCGCCTTCCAAAGCGCCAGCAAATTCCGCCTCGCTCATGTTGACATAGGCGACGGGCTTTCCGGCCGCCGCAGAGATCACCTCGACAAACTCGGCCATCGTGTAGCTTTCGTCCCCGGCCAACTCGTAGATCGCCCCGGACTGAATGGTATCGGCGGCCAAAACGGCAACGTCGCCTTCTGCATAGTCCTGACGGGTCGCGCTAGAGAACAGCCCGTCGCCAGCCGCGCCGAGATAGGCCCCATGTTCGAGCGCGGGCGGGATCGAAGCCGTCTGGTTCTCGGTATACCAGCCATGGCGCAGGAAGGCGTGAGGCAGGCCGGAGGCCCTGATCGCCGCTTCGGTTTCGCGATGGTCGGCGGCAAGTCTGATGCTGTTCGTCTCGGCCCTGAGAACCGAGGTATAGGCAAGAAAGCCAACACCGGCCGCCACAGCGGCATCAACCGCATTCTTGTGTTGCTCGGCACGTCTGCCCATTTCGGAAGCAGAGATCAGGAGCAGCCGGTCGATGCCCTGAAAGGCCTGCTCGAGCGATGCGCGGTCGTCGTAGTCGCCGATGCGCACTTCAACGCCGTGCCCTTCCAGAGCGGCAGCCGCGTCGGGTCTACGCACAAGGGCCACGACGTTCTTGGCCGGAACCTTGCCGACCAGTTCGGCAACGACAAGCGCGCCGAGTTGGCCCGATGCACCTGTGACGAGGTATTTTGCCGTCTGATCCGCCATGAACATGTCCTTTACTTTGATTCTGGTATACATATGAGGTATGGTCTCTTTCAGTTACCTACTATTGCTCAGCATTGGAAGAAGGCAGTTGCAAATGACCAGGGAACACCAAAGTAACCCTGCTGATGTGCTCGGTGACCTCATCAAGCATTTCGAGACCAGTCCGGAAGGCGGCATTGATACGGCAAGTTGTCCGGTCCGCGATGTGCTGGACCGTATCGGAGACAAATGGTCGGTTCTGATCCTGACGCTGCTCGCTCGTGAGCCAAAGAGGTTCAGCGCATTGAACAGGGTTGTCGGTGACATCTCCAAGAGGATGCTGACCCAGACGCTGCGCTCGCTGCAGCGCGATGGGCTGGTTGAGCGGACCGTCTACCCGACGACACCGCCGATGGTCGATTATCGTCTGACGGATCTTGGCCGGTCCGCGCTCGAACCTCTGGCCGGGCTGATTGTCTGGGCCGACCGAAGCCATGACCAGATCCGCCAGGCGCGTGAGGCGTTTGACCATAAGGGAGAGGATATGCCCCTGGTTTCCTAGGGTCCGGGCCCCTGCCTTCAATGACCTGTCAGGTTTGTCACGGTCGACACGCCGGATGAGCCAGTCCTCGGGTCAACACATATGTCGATCGGCCCAAACGAATGGGCAGCCTTGGAAAGGTTCCTTTCATGCGCAGTTTCTATCTCACAGCCCTCGTCCTGGGCCTGCTGACTGCGGTCGGCCCGCTGGCGATCAACATGTATCTGCCCGCGCTTCCAGTCATCGAGGATGTCTTTGACACCGACACGGTGACCGTTCAGCTAAGCCTTCTTTCGTTCTTTGTCTCCATGTCACTGGCTCAGCTCATCTATGGCCCGCTTTCGGACATGTTCGGCCGCAGGCTGCCGCTATTCATCGGTCTGACACTCTATCTGCTGGGGGCGGTCGGTTCCGCGCTGGCCCCGGACATTCAATGGCTGATCGCCGCGCGTGCGCTTCAGGGGCTGGGCGCAGCAGCGGGAATGGTGATCGCGCGTGCCGTCATTCGAGATCTCTATACCGGCCCTCAGGCCGCGCAGCTCATGGCCACGCTAATGCTGGTGGTCAGTATTGCGCCGGTCCTCGCTCCGCTGGCGGGAAGCGCTGCGCTCGCCGCAGGTGGTTGGCGCACGATCTTCTGGTCGATGGCGGCGGCGGCCATCGCGGCGCTTGTGCTTCTGACCACCGCGCTCAAGGAAACCCGCCCCCCCGAACAGCGCGGCGACAGCAGCCTTGCACGCTCGCTCCGGGACTACGCAAGCCTTCTGCGCGAACCGAGGTTTCTCGGCATCGTCTTTGTTGGTGCATTCGGGTTGGCCAGCTTCATGGCCTATGTGGCGAACTCGTCCTTCATCCTGATCGAGTACTATGGACTGAGCCCGACGCAATACAGCCTCGCCTTTTCGATCAACGCCGCAGGGTTTATCGGCGTCGCCCAACTCAACGGGTATCTGAGCCGACGCTTCGGGCTAGGGCCGATGATCCGGTTTGCGACGGCGGCGAATGTGGCTGTCATGCTGCTGCTGCTGATCACGGAACTGGTCGGGATCGCAACGCTGCCGGTGATGATTGTTCTGCTTCTATGCGGCTATGCGTTTCTGGGTCTCGTCGTGCCGGGCACGGCGGTGCTCGCTCTGGAAGATCATGGAGAAAAAGCCGGAACGGCGTCAGCGCTGATGGGTGCACTGCAATTCATGACGGCGACGGTCATGATCGGGATTGCGGGCGCATTCTTTGACGGCACGCCCATTCCGATGATCGTGGCCATCGCAGCCTGTTCCGTGATCGCTTTTGCTCTGGCGATGCTTTCTGTACCTCGAAAGGAGGCGCAGATCCCCGCTGAATAGGGTGTCGGCGCCGGTCAGGCTGCGCCTGCGGCCACCTTCCCGATCCGGTAGGTGCAACGGCGGCCACCTCTCACAATATGCTCGACCCTCTCGATGGCGGTACCAGGGCCCAGAACCTGCTCAAAAACCGCCTGTTCGGACCGGCAGAAACCTTGACAGAAACGCGCGGCAGCGCAGATCGGGCAGTGGTTTTCGACAAATAGGAACGTCCCGTCACCGGCATCCTCGAAACTCGCCATATAGCCTTCGTCAGAGCGCAGTTCAGCCAGTCTGGCGACGCGCTCCTTCAGGCTGCCGCATCCCACCATCGCGGCTTCGTATTGTGCCCGTGTCCTAGTCTCTCTGGCCGAGATAACCCGATCCAGGGCCTCCGCACCCAACTCATCCTGAATGCTGCTCAGGATTTCAACGGTTAGCCCGGCGTGGGTATTCGGAAACCGTGCCTGCCCCTTTTCGGACAGGTGCCAGTAGGTCGATGGACGGCCTCGGCTCGCACTGCGCCGCTCTTCGCGGACCAGCCCGTCATTCGAGAGCTTCATGAGCTGCTGGCGCGCGCCCTCACCGGTGATCCCAAGCCGTTCGCCGATCTGCGACGAGGTCAACGCGCCCTGCATCTTCAGGGTCATCAGGATGCGATCCGACGGCGCACGTGGTGCATCCGGGTATTTTTCCAAGTGATCGCTTGACATATTGGCCGGATTGTTTTTCAAAGTCTTCACTTGTTTAATTACCCGCTCACGTACCATGACGCAAGCCGGACCCGATAAGGAGAGACATGATGGCCTTTGAATTGCCCGCCCTAACCTACGACCACGCAGCCCTTGCCGCGCGGGGGATGAGCCAGGAAACGTTGGAATTGCATCACGACAAGCACCATCAGGCCTACGTAACCGCGCTCAACGGCTTTGTGGACGCGAACGCCGACCTGCAAGGCAAGACACTGGAAGAAATCATCGCGCTCACCTATGGCGATGCCGATCGTGCGCCCGTGTTCAACAATGCGGGCCAACACTGGAACCACATTCATTTCTGGAACGCACTTTCGCCTGCGGGTGGCGGCATCCCGGGTAAACTCGAAGGCAAGATTGTCGATGCCTTCGGTTCGGTCGAGCAATTCAAGGCCGATTTCAAGACCGCAGCCAACGGTCAGTTCGGCTCCGGCTGGGCGTGGCTGATCCAGAAATCTGATGGCACATTGGCCGTCACCAAAACACCGAACGGCGTGAACCCGCTGGCTACAGGAGAGGGCACGACGCTGCTGGGCCTCGATGTCTGGGAACACAGCTACTACGTCGACTTCCGCAACCGGCGGCCCGACTATGTGACCAACTTCCTCGACAACCTGGCGAATTACGAATTTGCCGAAGCCAACCTCGCCTGAACGCGAGTCGGTCTCGGCGTCGGGGCCCAGTTTGAAACAGGCTTTCTGCGTTCCGAGTCGGCTCGACAATTCGATGCGTATCGGCCATTTCTTGATCTCAAACTCAAGAGAAGACCAAGTGAATACTCTTCTCGGATCTCACGTCAGACTTATGTAGGGCCTCCTTCAGTTGCCTTCCTCAAAAAAAGGCCTGGGGACAGCCGGCTCAAGCGAAGGAGAGTCACCAATTAGTGACCTAGCGACGGCGCATGGCAGAACGTTTGGAGGTGGGTGACACCGGGTGTAGCGCGGCTTATAGCATGAAATCGTCCAAGCAGTTTGGGCGATTATTCTCAAACAAGGAGGACGGGAACTGGATTTGCCAATTTCGCGACGCGCACCGAAACTCGTGATTTTTGACTGTGACGGTGTGCTCGTAGACTCCGAGCCGACCTTCAATCGCGTGCTGCACGCTTATTTGCTTTCGACTGGCGCAAGCTTGTCACTCGTTGAATGCCACGGCTTGTTCGTCGGCAAGAGCAGACATGATGTCGAACGTTATGTGAGCGAAAGGGGATTGCGCCTTCCTGCGAAATGGCCACACGACTTCTACGACAGAGTTCTCGAAGCCCTCGGAAAAGAGGTCGAGCCGATCCCGGGCGCCCGTGAGGCGGTGACGTTGATTTCGTCGGCTGGCATTCCGCTCTGCGTAGCCTCAAATGGGCTTCTGGCAAAGATGCGTGTCACACTGGAACGGTCGGGGCTGCTTCCCTGGTTCGAAGGAAATATGTTTTCGGCTTATGATGTCGGCGCCAGCAAACCCGCGCCCGATGTGTTTTTGCATGCGGCCGAAATGAATGGCGTTGCGCCAGAGGATTGCGTGGTAGTCGAAGATAGCATGAGCGGATTCGAGGCGGCCTCCAACGCTGCGATGACCTGTTTTGCCTACCTCCCGAAGACAGCTTTGAATCCAGAGAACGTCTTCGGTGCGCGACGGCTAACCGATATGGCTGACCTGCCGAAACTGTTGGGGCTTTGAGTGGTCAATCCATAGACGGCAAGGTCGTGTCGCGAATGCTGTGGAAATTCCCTGGCGGCGCGCTCCGGGCATGTGAAGGGTCGGTGTTTTAGGCTGCGAGGTCAAGGGGCATGGGTTCGAGGGGCTGAGAGAGGGTTTCCCAGCCG
>NZ_JBDOQR010000098.1:0-12624 GCF_039839315.1 Phaeobacter sp. CAU 1743
GCAAAGATCAAGGAATTCAGAGCCATAGCGACCCGCTACGAAAAGACAACGTCCAGCTACGCCGCCAATTGGCATCTCGCGGCTGCCATCATCGCCTCACGATGAATGTCCACAGACCCTAACATGATGCATCGCCTGACGTCGTCTGCTTGCGGGGCGGCGCGGCTGGAGGGGCCATTTTACCATCCTTGATCGCTGCCGCACACCATCGGGCGCGGAGCGAACAATAGGGGGGCATATGCTCAAAATATAGCCGCATTTTGCCATTTTGACGCTGGGTCTTAGCAATTGACAGGGGAAAAACATACTCAGTAGTCTGTTTTTAGACGCCAAGGGTTTCCGCCGCTTGAGGAGGCGCAGCGAAAACCCAGTAAAATAAGGCGCATATGCCCGGCAATGACCGGGTCAGGAACCGCTCATGACGGGCGGGGGGAGGAAAATTTGGAAGTATTGCAGCTCCTGGTCAGCGGGCTCGCGAATGGCTGTGTCTACGGCCTGATCGCGCTCGGATTTGTGCTGATCTACAAAGCGACTGAAGCGGTCAATTTCGCTCAGGGCGATTTCATGATGCTGGGGGCATTTGTGACCCTTGGCCTTACCAACGCAGAATATATGGACCTGCCATTCTGGGTCGCAGCACCGCTGGCGATTTCGATCATGGCGGTTCTTGGCTATCTGCTCGACTTTTTCATTCTGCGGCACCTGTTCGGGCAGAGCCAGACTGCGGTTGTCATCCTGACCATTGCGCTGGGCTTTGTGCTGCGCTTCGTGGCTGGTCTGATCTGGGGGCACGAGCCGCAGACATTGGAAAGCCCGCTTGCACTGGGCGATCTACAACTGGGCGGCGTCGTGCTGGGCATGGCGGATGTCGCGGTGATCGTGGTGACCTTCCTGCTCACATGGTCGCTTTACCAGTTCTTCCAGCGCACCAAGCTGGGGCTTGCCATGCAGGCGGCCAGTCAAAACCAGATGGCGGCCTATTTCATGGGCATCCCGGTGCGCCGGGTGCAGGGCCTGATCTGGGGGCTGGCGGGCGCAACCGCTGCCGTTGCCGGGATCCTCTTTGCCTCCAAGGGCGCCATTGATCCCAACGCCGGCCTCTTGGGCATCAAGGCCTTTGCGGCGGCTGTCATCGGCGGCTTCGGCTCGCTCCCCGGCGCGCTGGCCGGTGGTCTGATCGTGGGTGTGATCGAACCCTTCGCCGCACGTTATCTTGCGGCGGGCTATTCGCAGATCGCGCCTTATGCGCTGCTTCTGGCGGTGCTGGTGTTCCGTCCGCACGGCCTGTTCAGCCAAGTCCGAGTGAAGAAGGTCTGATCCCATGCGCATTCATTTCAAAACCACCTATGAACAGGATATCCGCCTGTTCCCCGACATGTGGACGGCCTGCGTTTATGGCCTTCTGATCCTGATTGCCTTTGGCCTGCCGTTCCTGATCAACGAGTTCTATATCGGCGAAGTCACCAACGTGCTGATCTGGGCGATTGCCGGTCTGGGTTTGATGCTGCTAACCGGTCAGACCGGTCAGGCCAGCCTTGGCCATGCGGCGTTTCTGGCCATCGGCTGCTATACCAACACGATCCTGATCGAACAGGGGCTGCCGTTCATTCTGGCTTTCCCGCTGGCCGGCGTCATCACCGGGATCGTCGGCGCCGTGATCGCCATTCCGGCCCTGCGGTTGCACGGGATCTATCTGGCGATTGCGACCATTGCCCTGTCGATCCTTGCCGATGACATTATCGTCCTGCTGGAGCCCTGGACTGGCGGCGTGTCGGGCAAGTTCCCGGACATGATCACCATTTTCGGGTTCGAGATTGAACGCTGGTCGATGCCGACCCGGTTCTACTATCTGGTGCTTGTCGTCACCATCATCTGCACACTGTTCTACCGCAACCTGCTGCGCTCGCCTTTGGGCCGTGCCTTTGCTGCGGTGCGTGACAGTGAGGTCTCGGCGACTGCTATGGGCGTTCACATTGCACGCACCAAGGCGACCGCCTTTGGCCTGTCGTGCATGATCACCGGCTGGGCTGGTGCGCTGATGGGATACTATGCGGGAACTTTCAACAACGAGACCTTCTCGATCGTGATTTCGATCACCCTGCTGATGATGATCGTGATTGGCGGCCTCGGCTCCATTCACGGGGCCTTCTTCGGCGCAGTTGTGGTGGCCTTCCTGCCCCAGGGTCTGTCGATCCTCAAAGACAGCGTGATCGGTGGCGGCGTCGCCATCCCGGGGCTGGAAACCGGCGTCTTCGGCATGATCCTGATCCTGTTCATCCTGTTCGAACCCATGGGCATCTACGGCCGCTGGCTGAAGATACGGACTTGGTTCGAATTGTTCCCCTTTGCGCGCAAGGACATGTTCCGTCGCCAGAAAACCTACCTGAAGACGGAGCGTTTGAGATGAGCCTTTTGGAGATCAAGAATGCAACGCTGAAATTCGGTGGCGTTGTGGCTGTGAACGATCTGTCCTTCTCGGTCGAGGAAGGCGAGGTCTACGCCATCGTCGGCCCGAACGGGGCAGGGAAGTCGACCGTGTTCAACCTGATTTCGCGGTTCTACGAACCTTATGCGGGCTCTTTCACCTTCGACGGGCAGAACCTGCTGGATCGCAAACCGGACGAGGTGGCGGATCTTGGCATTGCGCGGACCTTTCAGAACATTGAACTCTTTGATCACGCGACGGTGTTGCAGAACCTTCTTGTGGGGCGGCACCGCCACCGCAAGTCCACGCTGATCGAAGAGCTGTTCTTTGCGCCGCGTGTGCGCCGCGAAGAGCACCGCCACCGCGAGGCCGTGGAGGAGGTGATCGATTTCCTCGACCTGCAGCCCTACCGGAACAAGATGATCGCTGGCCTGCCATATGGCGTGCGCAAGGTGGTCGAACTGGGCCGGGCGTTGGCCTCGGGGCCGCGGCTCTTGTTGCTGGATGAACCTGCCTCGGGACTTTCGGTTGAGGAAACGCAGGACATGCGTTGGTGGATTGATGATATCCGCAAACAGATGGGGATCACCGTATTGATGGTGGAACATGACATGGGGCTGGTCTCTGGCGTGTCCGACCGCGTTCTGGCGCTGGCGGATGGGGCCAAGCTGGCCGAAGGCACCCCGGCTGAGGTGCAGTCGAACCCGGCCGTGATCGAGGCCTATCTTGGCGCGGGGGCTGTCTGATGGGAGAGCCTTTGCTGGAAATCAAGAACCTCGAGAGCTTTTACGGGCCGATCATGGCAATCCGGGGCGTGTCGCTGAAGGTGGACAAGGGGCAGATCGTCACCGTTCTGGGTGCCAATGGCGCCGGGAAATCCACCCTCCTGAAAACGATCTCGGGCATCATGGATCCTGAAAAGGGCGAAGTGCTGTTCGATGGCAAGCCGATTCAGGGGCAGGAGCCGCACAAGATCGTCAGTCAGGGCATCGTACACGTGCCCGAAGGCCGCGAGGTCTTCCCGCTGCTGACGGTGAATGAAAATCTGAGCCTTGGCGCTTACACCCGGTCGGACAGGGCCGAGATCGAAAAGGACCGGGAGATGGTGTTCGACTATTTCCCGATCCTCGCCGAACGGCGCGACCAGGAGGCCGGGACGCTGTCCGGCGGCCAGCAGCAGATGCTGGCGATCGGGCGTGGGCTGATGCTGCGGCCCAAGATCATGCTGCTGGATGAACCCAGCCTCGGCCTGTCGCCGCTTCTGGTGCAGGAGATCTTTGCCATTCTGCGGCGGCTCAACGCCGAGGAACACGTGACCATGATGCTGGTGGAACAGAACGCCCGCATCGCGCTGGAACTGGCGGATGTGGGCTATGTGATGGAGATCGGCCGCATCGTGATGGACGGCACCGCCGACCGCCTGATGCAGTCCGAGGACATCCAGGCCTTTTATTTGGGCCACCAGGAAGAAGGCCAGCGCGGAGAGAAACGCTGGAAACGCAAGAAGACGTGGCGATGAGGGGGGAAGGGATGAACATGCAAAACCTTGGACAGACCGCACACCCGCAGGTGGTTCTCAACGGCGTTTCGTTCAACGCAGAGCCGGGCCAGCGCCCGGTGTTGGTGGACGGCTGTGACACCATCGTGAAACTGTTTCAGCTGCGTTGTCAGGCGCTGGGCGACCGAACTGCTCACCGCGAAAAGGATATGGGCATCTGGAAAGCCTATTCCTGGAACGATTACTGGGATCACGCGAAATGGATTGGCCTTGGCCTGATGTCGCTGGGTCTGAAACGCGGCGAGGTGGTGTCGATCTTAAGTGAGGACCGGCGCGAATGGCTTTACTCCGACCTGGGTATTCAGGGTGTCGGCGGGATTGCCTCTGGCGTCTACACCACGGACTCTGCCTCGCAGCTGGCCTATCTGGTCAATGACAGCGACAGCCGGTTCCTGTTTGTCGAAAACGACGAACAGCTCGACAAGTACCTTGAGATCGCCGATCAGGTTCCGGGGCTGGCCAAGGTCATCATCTATGAACGCGAAGGGCTGCATGATCTGGATCATGAAAAATGCCTCTTCATCGAGGATCTGTACGAGCTGGGTAAAGCCTATGAAGCGCGCCATCCCGGCACCTTCGAGGCTGAAATTTCCAAATCCCAGCCCGAGGACACGGCGCTTCTGATCTATACATCGGGCACCACGGGCATGCCCAAAGGCGCTATGCTCAGCAATGAGAATATCCTTGCCTCGACCGAGGCAGGGGCGCGGGCGCTGGAAGTCTACAAGACAGACGATCAGCTGTGTTTTCTGCCGCTGTGCCACATCCTTGAACGCAACGTGTCGGTCTATTTCCCGCTCGCGGCTTCCAGCACGGTGAACTTCGCCGAAAGCCCGGAAACCGTGTTCGACAATATGCAGGAGGTCTCTCCGGCGACCTTTTTCGCGGTGCCGCGGGTCTGGGAAAAGATCTACTCCCGGGTCCTGGTTCTGGCGCAGGAAGCCACGCCGATTGGACGTATGGCCTTCCATCAGGCGGTCAAGGCCGGGCGCAAGCGGGCGCAATACGTGATGTACGGCAAGCCCGTCCCTTCGGGCGTGGCGGCGTCTTATGCCTTCTGGGATTTTGCGGTTCTGCGCAATCTGCGCCGGATGCTGGGCATGGACAAGATGCGCCGCGGCGGAACCGGCGCCGCGCCGATCTCACCCGAGCTATTGGAATGGTACTGGTCCATCGGTGTGCCGTTGATCGAAGGCTACGGCATGACCGAGAACGCCGGCCTGTCCACCATCAACACTTTCGACACCAACGCGCCGGGAACGGTGGGGCACGCGGTGCCTGGGGTCGAGGTGCGTATCGCGGAAGACGGGGAGATCCAGACCAAGGGGCTCAACAACTTCCAGGGTTACTGGCGCAACAATGAAAAGACCGCCGAGACCTTTACCACCGATGGCTGGCTGCGCACGGGTGATGTCGGCAGGCTGGATGACAAGGGCAATCTGACCATCACCGGCCGGATCAAGGACATCATCATCACCGCAGGCGGCAAGAACATCACCCCGGCCGAAATCGAAAGCCGGTTGAAGTTCAGCCACTATATCTCGGATGCGGTGGTGATCGGGGACGGGCGCAAATATCTCACCTGTCTGATCATGATCGATCAGGAAAATGTTGAGAAATTCGCGCAGGACCGCAAGATACCCTTTAGCGACTTTGCATCGCTCTGTGCCGCGGAGGAGGTGGTACAGCTGATCGGAGCAGAGGTCGAAGCTGTGAACCGGGACTTTGCACGGGTCGAACAGATCAAGGATTTCCGCCTGATCAACGTTCTTCTGACGGCCGAGGACGACGAGTTGACCGCAACGATGAAACTGAAACGCAGTTTTGTGGAGAAGAAGCACAAGGCACTAATCGACGACATGTACTAGCGGCGGCGACAAGGAACGCCGGACAGTTATTTAGGGAGGAAGCGAAAATGAAAAAACTGACATCTGCGCTGACGATGGCGGCTGTAGCCCTTGCCGGGGCCACGGCGGTTCAGGCTGACACTCAGGGGGTTACGGACAGCGAAGTCGTAATCGGCTCGGTGAATGACCTCAGCGGTATCTTTGCTGCGGTGGGCGTGCCGGCGGTCAATGGCGCCAACCTGCGCTTTGACGAAATTAACGCCGCAGGCGGTGTGCATGGTCGCCAGATCAAGTTCGTCGTCGAGGACAACGGCTATCAGATCCCGCGCGCGATGCAGGGCTACAACAAGCTGCTGAACCGCGACAAGGCCTTTGCCATGCTTCTGTCGCTGGGCACACCGATGAACGTGGCTGGCTTCAAGCTGCTGGACCCCAAGGGCATTCCGAACATCAGCCCGCTGTCCGCCGCGCGTCAGATGCTTCAGGAACCGATGCACAACAAATTCATCGGCTTCTCCAGCTACTACGATCAGGTGCAGGTCGGGGTGAAATATCTGGCCGGTGAATTCGATGCCAAGGAAGTCTGCTCGATGTATATCCCGTCGGATTTCGGCAAGGAAATTCAGGAAAGCACCGAGGATGTAAGCAAAGAGCTGGGCCTGACCTATGCGGCGGAAACCTCGCACAAGCCGGATGAGCTGGATTTTGTCGGCTCGCTCACAAAGCTGAAGTCCGCTGGCTGTGACGTGGTGACACTGGCGCTGGGCGTGCGGCAGGGCATCACCGTTGTCGGCACTGCCAAGAAACTGGGCTGGACCGATGTGAAATTCCTCAACACGTCGGCCGGGTTCCTTGATGTGGTTGCTGCCGTTCCCGGTGGTGTGACCGATGGTCTTTACGCGGCGGCTGGCTGGGTCAGCCTGATCGCCCGCGCCGAAGATCCGGTGCCGGCCGAATTCATGAAAGCCTATGAGGAAAAGTTCGGTCAGCCGGCCGGTGGCTTTGCCATGCTGGGGTATTCCGCAGCGGATACGGTCATTCGCGCGCTTGAGGCCGCGGGGCAGGATCTGACACAGGAAAGCTTTATCAAGGGGATGGAGAGCCTCAATTTCTATGATGAGCTGACCGATAGCAAGATCACCTATGCGGCTGATGATCACCGTGGTGCGGACGATATCGTGATCTCGGTTGTCGAAGATGGCAAATGGAAAGAACTGAGCCGCCAGTAACGCGCGCTCTTTAGTTATTCTGATATGAACCGGTGCGGGGTGACCCGCGCCGGTTTTCTGTTTGTCAGCCGCGTCTGTTTTTGCCCGGTGTTCTGCGCCCGGCTTTACATTGCCAAACCCCAAATTATATAAATTCGCGTACGTGAATATAACTGTGCCATGGCGGCCGGATATTTGCGCAGATGCATTATTGGGAGGCAGGTGCAATGGGTGTGAACAGAAGAGAATTTCTGCAAGGGGCAGGGGCCAGTATGGCGTTGGCAGGATCCGCTGCTGGTATGGCATCGGCGGCTGCAGCCTCGGGCGGCGATCAGCTGATGATTGGCGATATGTCCCTTCAAACCCTGTCTGATGGCAACCTTGTGCTGCCTCAGGGGTTCCTGTTTCCCGAGCAGTCGCCAGAGCAGCTGATGCCCATCCTGACACGGCACGGCGTTGCCCAGGATCCGATGGAACCTCCGCTGAACGTCACGCTGATGCGTCAGGGCGACCGTGTCGTGCTGTTCGATGCCGGTTCCGGCCCGGCCTTCCAGGCCAGCGCAGGGCAACTGCCCGCCGCGCTGGAGGCGGCGGGCGTATCCCCCGAGGACGTCACCCATGTGGTGTTCACCCATTGCCACCCGGATCACCTGTGGGGCGTTCTGGACGATTTCGATGATCCTCTGTTTGCCAATGCCGAACATTTCATCGGACAGCAGGAATGGGATTTCTGGTTCGACCCCAGCACCATTGACACGATCGGCGAGGCCCGCGCTACCATGGCCGCCGGGGCGCTTCGGCGGATGGAGATCCTGGAGGACCAGATCACCCGGTTCCGCGATGGCGAAGAAATCCTGCCCGGTGTCGCGGCGCGGGCGACCTATGGTCATACGCCGGGCCATATGTCCTTTGAACTCAGGTCCGGCAGCGAGAGCGTGATGGTGCTTGGCGATGCCATCGGCAATTCCCACGTGAGCTTTGAAAGGCCCGATTGGCACGTGGGATCCGACCAGGATGCAGCCATGGCCGCTGCCGCCCGCATGAGCTTGCTGGATCAACTGGCTCACGAGCAGACGCGGGTGATTGGCTACCATCTACCAGAGGGTGGTTTGGGGCAGGTCGCGCGCAAGGGTGACGGTTACCGGTTTATCCCGTTGTAACTTGCCTCCTTGTAAATTTGGCCTAAGTTAAACTATATTTTTAAGAGAAGCCGCGCCCAGCGTCGTCTGGGGCGCGGTTAAAGGTGGAAAATCCGAATTTTTCGGAAAAAATCCAGCTTATTGGCTTGGCGGCAATTCATTCCGTTACTATTCCTATGCGTGTTTAAAGAAACTTGATACATGTAAATTTCAATTCAATTATCTTTATTTATTTGAAAAGGTGATTTTTCACTACATCTTTGCGTCGCATTGTTGTAATTTGATCCTGCGATCACGGTCGATTAGGTGGATTAATGTGTAATTTGATCAAGTTGAATCAGTTCGGCGCGTTCGGTGTATTTCTGTCGGATGGTAGCAGCGTACCCCTAGGGGCCAAGCATCAGGCCTTGATGGCCCTTTTGGCGACCTCAGCATCGGGTATCCGAACAAGAGCATTTTTAGAACACACTTTGTGGAGCCTCGCTCAACCTGAACAAGCAAAGGCCAGCCTGAGGACGGCATTATCGACGCTAAAACGCCATCTGGGACCGGAAGCGGCTCAGGCGATCACAGCTAACCGGGAACGCGTTACTCTGGACCTGTCACGGGTGGAGTTCATTGAGCCCGAGGATCAGGCCGAGTTCATGGAGGGTTTCGAACTGCCGCATGAGACCCGGTTCGAAAGCTGGCTGGCCCAGATGCGCGCGGACTTCGAGGCAAAGCAGACAGGGCAGCCCACCGGCGGCGCTGGGCAAATCGGGCAAACCGGTCGGGTGCAGTATAATGATCTTCTGCCTCCAATCGCGGTCTTGCCCTTCGTGCAGCACACCCCGGGCGAGGACACCTCGCCCCTGGGCTCATTGCTGTCCGAAGAACTGTCTCGCTGCCTTGCACGCAGTCAGGCTTTCACCGTGACATCTTATCTGGCCTCGCGGCAATTCGACCCGAACCGGATCCGCCCGATCGAGGTCTCGCAGGTGGCTGGGGTGAACTATTTGGTGTCTGGTGTGGTGCATGTGCGCGGGCAGATGATGAATGCGGATATCGAGTTGCACGATGCGGTGCGCGAAAAGGTGATATGGTCGCGCAGCTTCCAGGGGCCGTTGTCGGACCTGATGGCGGGACAAAGCGCGGCCCTGAGAGATGCCACGCGCCAAATCGGTCAAACGGTTGTGGGCGAATCGATCCGCCTTATCGGATTCAAGCCGCTGGCAGGGCTGGAGGGGCACACGCTGTTAATGGGCGCGATTTCCCTGATGCAGGACATGAACCCCGCTTCCTTTGAAAAGGCACGCGAAATTTTGAACGTGCTGCTGAGCCGGGCCCCGCAGCATCCGCTTGCTCTGACATGGATGGGGTTCTGGCACGTACTGCGGATCCAGAAGGGTTTTTCCAATGATCGACAGCTTGATATCCATCTTGCGGAACAGCTTGCGACCTCGGCGCTCAGCGCGGATCCGTCTTTCTCGCTGGCGCATACGCTGCAGGGCGTGATTTCCAGCCATCTGCTGTTCCATTTCGATCTGGCGCAGACTTCCTATGATCTGGCTTTGAAGGACAATCCAAACGAAGCCTTGGCCCTGCTGCTCAAAGGTACCACCCGGGCCTATCAGGACCGCCCGGACGAGGCGGTGCAACTGACCGATGCTGCGCGACGGCTGTCCCCACTGGGGCCGCAACGCTATTATTTCGACGCGGAATCCGCAGTCGCGAACCTGACCGCACGGAATTATGGGCGTGCGATCGAGCTTGCGGATCGGTCGCTTGAGGCAAATGCCTCCTATCCGACCAGTCTGGGGACCAAGGCCATTGCTTTGCAGATGTCGGGGCGCACCTCCGAAGCCCGCGATACGGTTCAGGATCTTCTGAAGGCCGCGCCAATGTTCAATATGAGCCGGTACCACAACTACACGCCGCTTGCGGCAGGACCCGCCGGAGAGGAATGGGGGCATGCGCTGAAAATGGCGGGTGTCCCGGACTGATACCTCTCTGATCCAGAGCGCTACGCTGAAGCGAGGGGAGGCCCTTGCTGCCTGCCACCCGGCAAATCTGTGGGTCTCTGTTCATCGGGGCGGCGCTTTTGTGGGAACCGCCTTGTGTCTGTGGCCGTCTTGAGGCTCCTTGTCTGTCAAAGGTCCGGGCCGACGTCGTTCTTCCGGGCTGACACAGAAAATGGAGCCCCATCATGAAAGCCGTCGTTTACCGCGCCTTCGGACCTGCCCAAGAGGTCCTGTCCCTTGAAACCCTGCCAGCACCCGAACTTGCCTCTGGCGAGGTACGCGTCGCGCTGGCCTATTCCGGCGTCAATCCTTCCGATGTCAAAGCGCGGGCCGGAGCACGGGCGGGCGTAACCGAACTGCCCTTTCCCGCAATCATTCCTCATAGCGATGGCGCGGGCGTCATCACCGAAGTCGGCGAAGGCGTGGATCCGGCGCGGGTTGGGCAGCGGGTCTGGATCTGGAACGGTCAGTGGCAGCGCGCCTATGGCACCGCCGCAAGCGAGATCTGCCTGCCGCAGGAGCAGGCGGTACCCATGTCTGACACGGTCGATTTTGAAACCGGTGCCGCGCTTGGCATTCCGGGGCTGACCGCCTGTCATACCGTGTTCTCCGGTGGCGAGGTTTCCGGCAAAACCGTTCTGGTGCAGGGCGGGGCAGGGACCGTAGGTCTTCTGGCTGTACAATTGGCCAAATGGGGCGGTGCGCGGGTGATCGCGACCTGTTCCGCAGCTGCGCGAGACCGTGTTCTGGCGGCCGGGGCCGACGCGGTGCTGGATTACAGCGCTACGGACCTCAGCGACCAGATCATCGCTGCAAATCACGGCCAGCTCGTCAATCTGATCGTCGAGGTGGAGTTTGGCGCCAACGCCGAGGTGGACGCGGCAGTGATCGCCCCGAACGGCCGGATCACGGCCTATGGCTCGGCAAAGGCGATGCAACCCGCCTTGCCCTTCTATCCGCTGATGTTCAAGGCGGTCACGTTGGAGATGGCTCTGGTCTACCTGCTGACGCCGACCCAACGTGAGGCGGCGATCGCCCGTTTGAATCGCGCCCTAGAGACTGAGGCCCTGTCGGTTCCCGTGGCGAAAATCTTTCCTCTGGCCGAGGCCGCCACAGCGCATGAAGCCGTTGAGGGTGGTGATCGCAAAGGCGTGATTTTGCTGCAAACTTCTGAAAATCCAATGAAATAAGGGGCGAGAAGGGGGGGCGTCTGCGGTGTTGGAAAAAGGATGTCAGATTTTTTCAAAAACCCTCTTGCACCCCCCCGCAACTAACTTTAGACAGCGCCTCACCGATGGGGTGTAGCCAAGTGGTAAGGCAGCGGTTTTTGGTACCGTGTATCGTAGGTTCGAATCCTACCACCCCAGCCATCGGCCTTCTCCTTAAGAAATAAGGCATCCGGCGGGCCTCATAGGCCCCAGATCGCCCCAGTTACCGCCCCAGTTGGTTTGCACGTTGGCTGGTCGCTGACGAGGGCGCGGCTACCATGGTCTGAGTGGGGCTAACCTTTCCTCTTCCCTTAGGCTGGGGTAAGGGGAGGGAATAGGTATAAGTAATGAATAGAAAGCGGAGGAGGAGACCCCAGGTTCTTCCTTCCTTACCTGAAGAAAGGGAGACCTATGGGAGACATAGAGAACCCCTGGCACTCCCGCCCGATCGACGTCCACCGCTGGTCAGACCATCCCGAGGTTGCGGGGCTCTGTGACCGGATCTGGGACGAGTACCTGCCGAGCGACCAGACGTCGGGGCCGAAGCCGAAGACTGCCTTCACTGTCGCACTTGGTTGATGTCGAACGGTTCAACGGGCCGACCCGTCCGCTGTTCATGCTCAGCCATCCGTTGAAGATAGCCCTCTGACCGGGGAGTTTGCCGCCAGATCACGTAGTCTCGGACATGCTCAGCCGTCGGGTCCTGCTCATCCAGACCAAAGAACTGGTTCGCTGTGGGCAGGGCCGCTCCCGCAACCGCCTCGGAGGCCTCCGCCATCACCCGCTTCAGCTCCCCGACACGGGTGAAGTCGATCAGATAGCTGTCATGCACCGATAGGACCGGGACGCCCTGATCGCAGAAGTGCCGATGAACCCACTCAGTGATCTGACCGTCCAGATTCATCAGTCTGATCCCGTGGTCCTTGAACAGCAGCTCCGTCAGATGCGGGGACTTCTCAAGGAAAGCCGCGAGAAGAACCTCAAGCTGATCATTGGTCAGCGTCTTGCCAACATGCCCGGTGGGAAAGCCGTCCCTCACCCCTCTGAAGGCAGCGTCCTTGGCCCCTGCATTGATAGCCGTCAGAACCAGTCGCTTGATCAGTTTGCGTTGCAGGTCGTGTCGCGAATGCTGTGGAAATTCCCTGGCGGCGCGCTCCGGGCATGTGAAGGGTCGGTGTTTTAGGCTGCGAGGTCAAGGGGCATGGGTTCGAGGGGCTGAGAGAGGGTTTCCCAGCCGTC
>NZ_JBDOQR010000099.1:0-12566 GCF_039839315.1 Phaeobacter sp. CAU 1743
ACTGACCATCATGGCCCGCGGCGCGTAAAAGCCGCAACACGAGGCCGAATACACGACCGCAATCAAATCGCTGGAAATCAGCTCAGGAAATCCTTGCAAAACCGGGGGCATCCATACACTACCCCAGAACGGTCGTTCGGGAGGTACGCAATCTGCTGCCGCGGCTATCGGCATGCTTCCAAGCAGGAACGCGAACAGCAACGGTGCGTTGCGCGCAATAAACAAGCGCAGGGCAAAACTCCTTTGCCGCCTTTAAGATTATCATTCTGTCGGCTATCACCGTTATCGGAGCAAGGCGAACTTCGTCAACACGTTATTATTGTCTTGCTATCATTAATGTTGTTTTGTATCGCTCACGGTGTTGCGACCCCGTGGGCCTGATACTGCACCCAGGCAGAACAAGGACCCAAGGGAAGGCCATGATAGAAGAAGCCCCGAATGTGGTTACAGAAGACGGACTGCGCGGCTTGCTCGCCGAGGGCTACCTCATTGAGGTGGTCTGCAAGGAGAGAGCAGAGAAGCGCCATAACAGCTGGTACGGCTCGTGGGTCATCCGCGCCGTCGCCACTGATGGGCGTGACGATAAGATGCTCGTCACCAGCCGAAGCGTCCTCAAGCTCCGCGACTTCAAAACCATCGTTGGCCTTGTCAGTTTCCTGGCCGACATGGGCTGTACGACCGCTAGCATCCCACTTGAAGAAGGTGGCCGCGAGCGCCACGCCGCGCCTCCGTTCAAAGGCAGCTGACCGCGCGACTGCGCTCGTCGTTGCTTTGGGTACAGGCGTTTGTTCCGCGCCCCCGGCCCTGGCCGACGGTTTCATCTTTTCGGTTGGCCCAGACGGCCAATTGATTTCCTCTTCTCAAGAGGCAAACGGGCGCCTTTTTCTCTTCGCAGAACCTCGCGTTCCTGACGCAACGAGCGAGACAGCGATCCCGGCTCGATCCGCCGCCCGCGCCACCCCAGAAATCCTCCATGCGATCGAGACCACGGCTCTGCGGTATGCCGGGCATGGTGCGCTGCGTCGCGCGGGGCTTTCCGTCTCTGATTGGGCGCTCCTTTACCGGGCCAATATCGAAGTCGAGAGCGCATACAATCCGGCTGCACGTAGCCCTGTCGGTGCCATAGGCCTCGGGCAGCTTATGCCGGATACTGCCCGCGACCTCGGCGTCGACCCACATGACATTGCGCAGAACCTCGACGGATCAGCTCGCTACCTGCTGATGATGCTCGACCAGTTCGGCGAGGGCTCTCTGGCCCTTGCGGCATACAACGCTGGCCCTGAGGCGGTCACACGCCACGGCGGCATTCCCCCTTTTCGCGAAACCCAAGGGCATGTGGCCCGTGTGACCGCCGTGTTTGAGCGGCTCAGAGGAGATCTTTCATGACATCGAGACCTTCGATCGTCGCGCTCGGCGCGATGGCCCTTATCGTGCTGGCGGGTCCAGCGCTTGCACAGAGCATCGACCTCTCGCCGGTACAGACCCTGCTTCAAGGCATTGTCGATGCGATCACCGGTCCCTTGGGAATCGTGATTGGCACGCTCGCACTGATCGGGGTGTTCCTTTCCTGGCTCTTTGGCATCCTCGACTTTCGTCAGGCGCTTTGGGTCGTGGTTGCAATTGCGGGCATCGCCGCAGCACCCACCATCGTCGCCGCCATCTGGACCACCTGAGCTCCATCCATGGCTGACCAGTCCCGCGTGTTCATCGGTCTTCTCAGGCCACCCAAGCTGATGGGCTTGCCGATCATGTACGCAATGGTCTGGCTCTTCGGCTCGACGCTTCTGTTCCTCTGGGTGCAGAGCTGGGTGGTGGCTGTGTTCGCGGGGCTGGCCTGGCCGGCGCTCTGGAAGGCCGCAGACTGGGATCCGAACTTCCTCGATGTCCTGGTGATCACCCTGCAGGAAACCCCGCCCACGACTAACCGCAAGCTGCACGGAGGCGACAGCTATGCCCCGTGATGGACTGGCCGATGAGATTGAGAACGCCATCGATCCGCTGACCGCGCTACCCGCATGGGTCAAGGGCGAGAAGCGGCTCTCAATGATGCTGCCTTATGTGAGCCTCGTGAACGACCGAACGATCCGGACACGCGGCAACGAACTGATGCAGTGCATCCGCCTCGAAGGGGTGAACAGCACCACGAGCGAGGACGGGCATCTCGACCGGATCGGAGGGTTGCTGGCTGGCATCGTCGCGCAGGTGGGGACGGAGTTCTCCTTCTACCTGCACAAGGTCTCGAAAGCGGTCGATGTGACCCTGCCGCCCATTCCAGGCGAAGGGTTTGCTGCCGCCCTCGACAAACGATGGCACGCGCATCTCGGCCGCGCGGGCTTGCGCGACAAGACGCTAACCCTGACCGTGCTGAAGCGACCTGAGACCGGCAGCCGCTTGCCGTTCGGACTTGGGGCTTCTCGCTCGCGACATGCGGCCGACACCACCCGCCGCTTGCGCAAGCTCGACGAGGTTGTGGGGTTTCTGCTGTCCTCCTTCGATGAGCTGAAGCCCCGCCTGCTGGCCGCAAGCACCGGCGAGCTTCTGGGCTTCCTCGGTTCACTCAACACGGGCGAGGAGCACCCGCTCTTCCCCCGGTCGCGCCTCGGTGTGATCGCCGAGGACGTAGCCAATACGCGCGTCACCTTCCGCGGCACGACCATCGCACTCTCGGACGGTGCCGTCGGCGACAAGCTCGGGGCGATCTTTGCGGTGAAGAACTACCCGGCCAAGACCGATAGCCTGATGCTCGACGAGTTGAATCTGCCCGTCGACATGGTGGTCACGCACTCTTTTGTGCCGATCAACGCCAACATCATGGCGGGCCGGATCAAGCGGCAGCTGCGGCTAATGCAGGCCGCCAATGACGGAGCCGTCAGTCTCGCCCAGGAACTGGAACTCGCGCAGGACGATCTGGAATCCAAACGCCTGATCTTCGGCGAGCACCACATGACCGTGGCCGTCTATGCCCGCACCCAGACGGCGCTTGACGACATCGCGGCCGAAATCCGCAACATCTCCGCCACTTCCGGGATCAACCTGATCTCGGAAGCCTTCGGGGCGCGGGCGCATTTCATGGCGCAGCATCCCGGGAACACAGGGGCGCGCAGCCGCAAGGCCGCAATCACGAACCACAACTTCGCCGATCTCGCTACCTTCCACCGCACCCCGCTCGGAAAGACAGGGCGGGAAGTCCCCTGGGGCGTGCCGATCACGCTCTTTCCGACACCCGAGCGCAGTGGTTTTCGCTTCAACTTCCACGAACAGGGCGCGCCGGATCGCGAGCCCACGGGAGGCCACACGCTGATCCTCGGCCGTCCCGGCTCCGGTAAATCCGTCCTGGCGGCTTTCCTGATGACCATGGCACGGCGGGCAGGTGCGCGGGTCTTCGTATTCGACTATCGCGCGGGCATGGAGATGGCCGTCCGCGCGCTCGGCGGCAGCTATTCGACCGTGCGGGCGGGGCGCCCCACGGGCCTCAATCCGCTCCAGACCGAGATCGACGTGCGGGGCCAGGCATGGCTTGCTGATTGGCTCGCGAGCCTCTTGGAGCGGCACGATCGACCGCTGACCCCGGTTCAGACCAACCGACTGCAGGAAGTCGTGCGCCAGAACGCGAGCGCAGGACATGCAGGCCTACGGAACTGGTCGGATTTCGCCTCGCTGCTGGTCTCGACCGATGACGAGGGCGATCTCTTCGAGCGTATGCAGGAATGGACGGCCGAGGGTCGCTACGGCTGGATCTTCGGGGCCAATGCCGAGGACAGTTTCAGCATCGATGGAGACGTCGCGGGCTTTGACCTCACCGGCATCCTCGATTCCGAGAGCGAGCGGGAACGCATGGCGGTCCTGTCCTACCTCT
Organism: Phaeobacter sp. CAU 1743; assembly: GCF_039839315.1. NCBI lineage: Bacteria > Pseudomonadati > Pseudomonadota > Alphaproteobacteria > Rhodobacterales > Roseobacteraceae > Phaeobacter > Phaeobacter sp. CAU 1743. The sequence continues at coordinate 3,857 of NZ_JBDOQR010000099.1, forward strand.
TCCGCCGGGTCGAGCGGGTGATCGAGGACCGCAAGCCCACCATCATCGTCATCGACGAGGCATGGAAAGCCCTCGACAACGCCTACTTCGCGGAGCGACTCAGCAACTGGCTGGTGACCGCCCGCAAGCAGAACGCCGTCGTCGTGATGATGACGCAATATGCCAGCCAGCTCGAGCGCACGCGCACCGGCAAGACCATCGTGGAAGCGGTGCCGACGCAGGTGCTCTTGCCCAACATTCGTGCTTCCGCCGCTGACTACGCGATGATCGGCCTGACCGAGAAAGAGCTCGACGTGCTTCTAGGCGTCGGCTCGGCCTCGCGGCTCGCGCTTGTACGCGACGACCGTGGTTCCGTCGTGATCGATGCCGATCTCAGCGCGCTCGGCCCGCTCGTGACCATCCTTGGCGGAATGGAGAAGGGCGAAGCGCTTGTCGGTGCTGATTATCGCGAACGTCCTGATTTCTGGAGAGTGACATGACCCGTACCATCATTCGCAGCGTCGTGCTGCTCGGGCTCGGCCTGACCCTGACAGCCTGTGCGCAGCATAACCCCCCGCAAGCCAACTGCTTCAATTTTCGCGAGGCTCCTGCGCAGGCAGGAACCGCCACCGCCACGATCTCGACCATGGGGGCGGAGGTCACGCGCCGCGACACGGCCTGCGATTTCGTCCTCTTGGGGGCGGGCGGCTGAACCAATGCGGACCTGGCTTCCTCTCTCGATGATCGGTTTTGCGCTGGCAGGTCCCACGGCGGGGCCAGCGGTCGCCCAGGGCGTGCCGACCTTCGACCTGCGCCTCTTTGCAGAGCGGCAGGCCATCCTTGAGCAGACCGATCGGGACCTGGCATTGCAGCAGGACCGGCTAAGCCGCGAGGAGGAACTGGCCGAAATCGAGCGCCAGCAACTCGCCTCCCTCGAAGGGCTGATGGATGCCATGTCGCTTGGCGCTGGAGACGTGGCCGGAACCGTGGCGGGGCTCGAGGCGGGGCAGGGAGCGGTAGACGACGTCGAAAGCGCGGCCGCCAGTCTTTATGCGCCCGAGGACACCAATCCAGCGGCAGCGCGGATGTTCGGCGATGCCAGGGAGGGGATCGAGGAGCTGATCATCCGCGCAGCACGCGACACCCATAGTCTGTCCGGGGTCGCCCGTGCGGGCCTTTCGCTTGTGCAATGGCGCTGTCTCTTGCAGGCGCTGATCTGGCAGGAAAGCCGTTTCCAGATCGGGGCACGCTCACCCGTGGGGGCCTTCGGACTTACCCAGATCATGCCCGGTACCGCGGGCGATCTCGGGATCTACCCGGCCTATTACGACGATCCCTATCTGCAGGTCACCGGCGGTGCGCGATACCTCGCACAAATGCTGAACATGTTCGATGGCAACATTATCCATGCGCTCGCCGCCTATAACGCCGGGCCGGGCAATGTGCAGGATTATGGCGGTGTGCCACCCTTCGCGGAAACCCAGCATTATGTCGTGGTGATCCCGCAGCAGTACAACAGCTACCTCGCGGCCGTAGGCGGCATTGATGCGCTCGGCACCATCGACCCTGTGCTCCTCGCCAACGCGAGTTTCAGCCTCTCGGCCCACGGCGCAGGGGTCTATGGCGACTATTCGCTGGTCTCGGTCCGTGCCGCCGCCCTGCGGGTTCAGGACATCATCACCCGCATTGGTGAGACCGAGGATCTCCACGAGGCCATCGCGCTCAACACCTATGCCCGGGCCGAACTGGCCCGGCTGGTCGCAATCCGGACCCGGATCAAGGCCGCCCGAACCGAGCCGCTCAGCGCCGAGCAGTTCGCCTTGGCGGCAGCGCAAGCTGCCGAACGGCAATACATGGATTTTAGTCAGGAGGATTTGCGTTGAACCTGCGCCTGCCCCGTTCCCTTTTCGCCGGTAGCATCGCTCTCGCGCTTGCCCTCAATGTCACCGGACCTGTCGCGGCACAGGGTGTGCCCACGGTGGACACTCAGAACATTGCTCAGGAAATCCGCCAGCTTCAACAGATGCTGCAGGATTTCGGGATCCAGACCGATCTTCTGGACAGTGCGTTGGAGCAACTGGACATGCTGCAAAGCCAACTCGATCAGCTGAACGAGATGTATGCCTCGCTCACCGGGCCGCGCAGCATCCTCGGACTTGCCATGGGCGGGGACCTCGACACCTTGCTTGAGGCCAACTTCGAAGACATCCCTGGCCTGATCCGAGGCATCCAGGCGGGCGATTGGAGCGCGCTCATCGGGCCCAATGCCGGGCCCATGCGCACGCAGATGGAACAGGCGCTGGCAAGCGCCGGCTTCGACGAGGATTCACTCCGCGAGATCGCCACCAGCGGCAATCCGGGCGCCGAAGGCGTGGCCACGCGGGCCACCACAGGTGCTGTGATGTCGGCGGCGGCGCAGAACAGCCACGCAGAGGCGGAACAGTCTCTCGAACGGGTGGAACGTCTGGTCGAGATGATCCCCGACATGGAGGATCTCAAAGCGTCAATGGATCATAACACACGCGTCACGGCGGAACTCGCCATCGCCATGACCCGGATGTGGGAGCTGGAAGCGATCCAAACCCTAGGCGCAGGCAATGCAGGCGTGGTCGACGCCGCCACGGTTGCCGAAGAACGCCGCTACATGGACTTCACCTTGCCGGATCTTGAGCCATGAGTGGGGTAGGGGTGATGACTGCGCGCGAGCTCGTGGAAGAGGAACTTGTCTATGGTGCCCTGCGCCGGGAACAGCTTTGGCGGATGATCGGCCTTTCTGGAGCAGGCTTTGGTGTATTCGGCTGTTTGACAGCTGCGGCTGTCGCGCTGATGGTCGAGACGCCGCCTCCCGTGGTTGTCCCCTACGATCCCGCGACCGGGATGGCGCTTCCCAATGCCACGGTTGAAACCGTGTCGCTCGCCGAACGCCCTGCCGTGATCGAAGCGCAAATCTACCGCTACATTCTCGACCGCGAAACCTACAACCAGCTCGACAACGATCTTCGTGTCCGCCGTGTCCTGGCACAGTCTTCCGGGTCGGCCGAGGCCAGCATGCGCGCGATGTGGACATCGGGTCAGGAGAACTATCCGCCGACGCGATACGGGGCTGCGGCCGAGATGGCCGTTGAGATCGCATCGATCACCCTTATTGGCGATAACCGCGCCCAGGTCCGGCTCAGAAAGCGCCTGACAAGCCCGCAGGGGGTACAGGATGGATCGTTCACTGCCACGTTGATGTTCGAATTCCGGCCCGAGCGGACCCGCGCGATCGACGATGTCTGGCAAAACCCTTTCGGTTTCACCGTCACCCAATATGCCATCCGATCGGACCGTTCCGAATGACTAGCACTCCAATCTTTACCTTGTTGGCCGCCAGTTTTCTCACGTTCGCGGGATCGACTGCCTTGGCCGAGACCACGCCCCGCCCAGGTACTCATGACAACCGCGTGCGCGTAGCGACCTGGACTGAAGGCCAGGTTTACCGTGTCGTCACGACTCTGACCCGCGTCACCACGGTCGAATTCGGTGAGGGTGAAACCATCCGCTCGATCATCGCCGGCGATACGGTCGGGTTTCAATTCGACGGTGTCCCGGGTGGCCGTGCCTTCGCCATCAAGCCGACAGCATCTGGCGTCGCCACCAACATCACCGTCTACACCAACCGCCGCTCCTACTACTTCCATGTCGTCGAAGCCCGGGAGACGCCGCATTATGTCGTGCAGTTCCGCTATCCTGAAAACCGCGTGCAACCCGCCAGGGCGGTTGCGGCCGATGCGCCGAATGCGAACTATGCGGTCAGCGCCCGAGAAGAGTTCACGCCGACGGCCATCTGGGATGATGGTACCTTCACGTATTTCCGGTTCGCACGGAATGCGCCGGTGCCGGCCATCTTCCGTTATTCGAACGGCAGGGAACGCGCGGTGAACAGCCAAGCCTTGAGTGACGGCGTCATCCGCGTGTCCGGCGTCAACCGACAATGGGTCCTTCGCCTTGGCGAAGAGGTGGTTTGCGTCCAGGACGCAGGACAGGCCACATCATGACCGAAGGTACGGAAGACCTCGCCGCGCGCCTCGCGGCTCTCGAAGGCTCGACTGGAAAAGCGAAGGCCAACAAGCGGCCTGCGCCGCTTGCCGCGATCCTTGGGGTCGTCGGCATCGCGGCAGCAGGTGGTCTGGCGTGGGCTGCGCTACAGCCGTCGGCAGAAGCACCAATGGCGACCGCCGCGCCGGAAGAGTTCCAGAGCAGCGGCCCCGGATTCGGAGATCTGGCGCCGATTTCTACCCCGGAGCCCAGCCAAGCCCCCCCTGCGGACACAGGTCCGAGCGAGTCTGAACTCGCGCTGATGGAAAGTCTTGCGACATTGAGAGCGGAACTCGAGGAACTGCGCGCAAGACCGGCCGAGGCCGCGGATAGCGGGGCGGAGCAGGCTATTGCGGACCTGACGGCGCAAATTGCCACCTTACAGGAAGCATCCGCCGAGGCGCAGCGTGCTCTCGAGCGGCAGCTGAACGAGCGGGATCGCGAATTGGATCAGCTCCGCATGGACTTGGAGCTTGCACGGCTTGTACCACCAGAGCCGACCTCATTGGGACCAAGTGAAGAAGAATTGCGGCTGGCCGAACTCGAAAGGCGGCGCGCAGCCGAAGCCGAGGCCCGCGCAGAGCGCATCGCGTCTCCTATGATCGCGTTCTCCGGAATTGGCGCGGGTGCGGATAGGGAGAATACGCTGGAAGCCGCGCGTCTGAATGCAGATGAAGCCTTTGTTCGTTCGGGCGCGCAACCAGCACAGGTGATACGTGCCGAAGTGATCGCGAACCCCTCGAACACGGTTGTTCAGGGTACCATGATTCAGGCTGTGACAGAGACGGCCCTCGACAGCACACTGCCCGGCGCGATCCGCGCCATCGTCTCGGAAGACGTCCATTCTTTCGATGGAACGCGTATCCTGATCCCGCGCGGCGCGCGGCTGATCGGGCGCTACCGCTCCGATGTCGCACTTGCCCAATCGCGCGTCATGGTGGCATGGGACCGGATCATCTTGCCCGATAATCAGACTGTGCAGATCAGCGCCTTCGGTGGAGACGAACTCGGCCGTACTGGCACCACCGGGTTTGTCGACACCCGTTTCGCGCAACGCTTCGGCTCCGCCGCGCTGATCTCCTTGATCGGCGCCCTGCCTGCGGCTGCAGCGGGTCAAATCAACAGCGAGGCGGCGGCCGATGTTGCGAGTGATGTCGGCACCGACCTGCGCGATAGCACGCAAAGCGTGATGCAGGACTATCTGGCGATCCGGCCAGTGATACATGTCGATCAGGGTACACGGATCACAGTCATGGTCGATCGTGACCTCGAGATTTTCTGACATGGCTGCAAGTTATCTGGAAGCGTCGCTCGACCGTTTCGGCCCCGAGGTCCTGCACGACGACACGATCGAGATCTGCATCAATCCCGACGGACAAGTCTGGGGCGAATTCCAGGGCGATCACTTCATGCGAGGTCTCGGCAGCCCGCTGAGCCAGACCGAGATCAAGGACCTCGGCAACCAGATCGCCTCGGCCGCCTCGACGACGCTCAGCACGAAGAAGCCCATTGTCTCGGTCTCGATCCTATATCGAGATCGCCCGATCCGCGCGCAAGTGATCCAGCCGCCGGCAGTCGAGGGCGGGTTTTCAATATCGTTGCGGTTCTTCTCCTCCCTGCCGCTGGAGGCAATCCGGCTCGGCTTCCTCTTTGGAAAGGAGCGCAGCCTCGAAGGTCTGCGGCGCGAACGAAACGCCGCGCTGCGCAATGTGGTTGCCTCCGGCGACATCGACGCCGCGCTGCGCTTCTGCGTCGAGAACAAGCTCAACATGATCGTTTCGGGCGGTACATCGACCGGCAAGACGGTCGCGGCGCGCAAGATCCTTTCGCTGATCGCGCCCGAAGAGCGGATCATCACTATCGAGGAGGCGGCCGAGCTGCGCCCCGAGCAGCCCAATGCCGTGACGTTGATCGCGGACCGGGACACGGATGCCCGCAGTGCCGATGTGCTCTTGGCCTCAACGCTTCGCATGCGACCTGACCGGATCGTCCTAGGCGAAGTCCGCGGGCGCGAGGCGATGACGTTTCTCGAGGCAATCAATACCGGCCACGGTGGATCGCTGACTACGCTCCATGCCGAGACCCCACAACTTGCTGTTCGTCGCCTCGCCATCGCTGCCCTGAAAACGGATGTGCCGATGACCTATGCCGACATGATCGATTATATTGAGGGCTCGATCGACGTGATCATTCAGGCAGGCCGCCATGAAGGCGCGCGCGGAATCACCGAGTTCTTCCTGCCGGGTCAAACCACAGATTTGAACCTCGACACGGTCGACGGCAGAGGCAACAAGAGCCCCTCCGTTGCCGCTGAGTAAAAAAGGACCCCCCAGATGCGAAAACCAATCCTCGCAGTCATGCTTGCCGCCCTTGCGGGCCCACTTGTGGCGCAGACTTCGCCTCCGATCTCAAACGATCTCACGGTCGATATGTCGCCTCAAAAGTACCGGATTTGCAACGATCGTCCGGCGCGCCCGACCTGGATGGACGAAATCAATCCGCGGGAAGCCTACAAGGCGCTGACGTTGATGCGTCTCTACGAGTTGCGGTCATGGGAGACGATCAACGAAAGTGGCGATTGCGGCTGTGATGTGCGCTTCCCGTCTTGGGATACCGCTTCGACCGAGTACGAGGAACAGTTCGCGAGCAACACCCAAGCGGAGCACACTCAAGCCCAATTGGCCCTCCGCAACGAACAGAACCAGATCGCCCGCGCCGTCCAGGATATCTGCGAAGCGCAAGGCAACTGGTAATGAGCATCGTCAGCTGGATGGTTGGAACCGCCGACGGCTTCCTCGCCGATGCGGCCGAGTCCCAGTTCGGGACCGTGGCGAGCAATACCGGCACGATCGTCCTGCTGATGGTCACGCTTTCGCTGATTGGCGTCTGCATCAACATGGCATTCCAGTTCCGCAGCATGGATGGGGCAAGTTTCTTCTGGTACCTGATCAAGCTGATGCTGATAGGGGTCTTCGCTTTCAACTGGGCCAACTTCAACGCTGTCGCAAATGCAGTCATTGGTGGGCTCGACTATGTGGCGGGCGCACTGATTTCATCAGTCGGGGGCGGCGGGGCGGGCGCTACCTATTTCGCAGCCGAATTCGACCGACTGATTACAGAGTTCAGCCAATACCTTAACGCTATCGGCAACAACCTCAACTGGATGACCGGAGCGATCCTCGGCGGCATTGGCCTGGTGCTCCTCAGCCTTCTCGGCTTCATGACCGGCATCGTACTCATCTTCGCCAAGATGATGCTGACACTCATGCTTGGCCTCGCTCCGATCATGATCGCACTGTCGCTCTTTGACGCGACCAAGGATTTCTTCCACAGATGGGTCTCGACGACAGTCAGCTATGCCTTCTACCCCATCGTAATCGCAGCAATGTTCTCTACCGTCGTCGGCATGGCGAATTCGCTGCTGGCCCAGCTCGGTGATCCGAACTCCGCGACCAACATCGGCTCGCTGGTGCCGTTCTTCGTCATGGTTTTCTTGGCCAAGGGCTTCGTCGCGGCAACGCCCCTGATTGTGCGGGGGATCTCCGGGAACCTGATGGTGGCGGCCGCTCCCGCCGTTGTCGCTGGATCGACAGGAATTATGCGCGGGCTCTTAAACACGGCCGGCGTCAAAGGGAGGTCGCGGATCGGTGCGTTGACAACTGGCGAGGCTATTGGACGAGGCGTATCGCAGAGCTGTATAGGGCGGTTGCAAATTAGGCCACGGTAGCGCCGGTATTTTGCCGGGGCGGGCGGCGCAAAAGTCGTCCACTTTTGCTCTCACTGTCTTTGCAGGGAGGGCCGGAGGATTTTCACCGTGGAAGTATATTTAGCCGTGCGCCGCGCGCATTTCGATGAGGGGCGCAGCAAACGTTCGATCGCCCGTGATTTTGGCCTTGCCCGTGGAACGGTCGACAAGATGTGCGCGTATTCGTCTCCCCCTGGTTACCGCCGGAGCCAGAAAGTTCGGCGCCCGAAGTTGGAAGCCTTCACCGATACAATTGACCAATGGCTTCTGGAGGATCAGAACCGTCCGAAGAAGCAACGCCATACGGCGAAGCGGATCTTTGAACGGCTCCGTGAGGAAGAAGGCTTTACCGGCGGTTATACGACCGTGAAGGACTATGTTCGGGGGCATCGTCAAAAAGCGCGGGAGATGTTCATTCCACTCGCCCATCCTCCGGGTCACGGGCAGGCCGATTTCGGTGAGGCCGTTGTCATCCTGGGGGGCGTGGAACAGAAGATCCACTTTTTTGCCTTTGACCTGCCCTACAGCGATGCATGCTATGTGCGGGCCTATCATGCGGCGACAACAGAAGCCTGGATGGACGGGCATGTTCACGCCTTTGAGTTCTTCGGGCGCGTGCCGCTCTCGGTGGTCTATGACAATGACAGCTGCCTTGTTGCGAAGATCGAAGCCGGAGGGCGGCGTCGGCGGACGCAGATGTTCACGGAGATGTTGTCACACTACCTTTTTGATGATCGCTACGGCCGCCCAGGCAAGGGGAACGATAAAGGCAATGTCGAAGGTCTGAACCGCCCCGGGTTTGCCGGAGAGTTTTTTGTTCAAAACTTAGGCGACGTGATCAAGAGCGTTTATGCTTGCGTAGAAAGTTTCCTCCACTTCTTGCGGCGGCCGATAGCCGATGGCGCCATG